>JBDHYV010000054.1:0-12380 GCA_039811545.1 Bacteroidales bacterium
AAATAAATTGGTGAAAGTCGTGGCCTGGTACGACAACGAATGGGGTTATGCTCACCGGCTTACCGAGCTAGTCGCGCTCTTTGCTTGAAACAACTCAAATCAGAGTTGGGTCTTGTCTTTCAAGTCAAGATTTTCGTACCTCAGCCACTTCATCAAAGCTGCCTGTGCCGAAAGTGCGAAGTTCTAACCGCTCTCCATCAAAAACGGCATAAGTGAAATGGGTAACCCAGTCGCCCAGGATGGTCAGTTGACAGTGCTCTGCCAACGAAACCTGAATAGGGATATGGCGATGCCCAAACACAAAATGATTGATCGCCGGCTGATGCTCGAGCTTTCTTTTGGCATAATGGTAAAGCATCTCTTTTTCGATCTCGACTTTAAAATTGTTTTTTTGTTCGCAGGCAATATTGGCAATCCTGCTTTTTTGCGAGAAATACAGCCCCATGCGTGTTCCCAAATCGGGATGAAGCCATCGGAAGAGCCATTGATTCAATCGGTTTTCGAAGACTGTTTTAAGCAGCTTATATCCGGTGTCGCCCGGGCCGAGCCCGTCGCCGTGCGCCAAAAAGAAGATCTTCTCGCCAAACTTGCAAACAACAGCTTTGCGGTGAAGAACCACCCCAACCTCCTTTTGAAGGTAATCGAAGGCCCAGATGTCGTGGTTTCCAAGGAAAACATGAACCGGAATTCCGCTGTCGGTAAGCGAGGAGATTATCCCAAGAAGTCGGGTGTAGCCTTTAGGAACGACGGTTTTATACTCGAACCAGAAATCGAACAAATCGCCCATGAGGTAAATCTCACGGGCGTTGTGGCGGATACTTTCAAGCCATTGAACGAGTTTTTTTTCCCTGATTAAACTCTGTTCGGGGTCGGGCACTCCAAGATGGAAGTCGGATGCAAAATAAATATGGCTCCTACAGTTGGCCAAGGTATCGGATTTATAAAATCGGTTCTTTGAGCAGTTCTTTGATGAGCATGGCCATCTTAGGCTGTGCTGCTGCGGCAGCTTCAATCACCTCTTCGTGCGAGATTTCCACAATTTTTCCTCTGACACCAAGATCGCTTATCACCGACAGGGCAAATACCCTGAGGTTCATGTGGCGGGCAACGATCACTTCTGGCACGGTTGACATACCTACCGCATGGCCGCCAATGGCATTGATGTAATAATATTCTGCCGGAGTTTCAAAAGTGGGGCCGGTAACGGCGGTGTAAATGCCTTCGTGAACTTTGATTCCACAACGGCGTGCCACCTTGTGTGCCGTTTGAAGTATATGGCGGTCGTAGGCCTCGCTCATGTCGGGAAAACGAACTCCGATGCGCTCATCGTTACGTCCTATCAATGGATTGGGCATCAGGTTGATATGATCCGAAATTAGCATGATATCGCCAATTTCAAACTCGGGTCTCAATCCGCCACTGGCGTTGCTTACCATCAGCAGCTCAATGCCTAATTGTTTCATCACCCGCACAGGAAAAGTTACTTCCTGCATAGTATATCCTTCGTAATAATGAAAACGCCCTTGCATCGCAATGATTTGACGGCCACTGAGTTTTCCGAAAATCAGGCGGCCTTTATGGCCATAAACCGTTGAAACCGGAAAATGAGGGATGTCTTCGTAGGGGATGGCTTTCTCAACCTCAATCTCGTTCACCAACTCGCCTAATCCGGTGCCAAGAATAATACCCACTTCCACCGGAGTTGGATACTGCTTTTTAATAAATTCAGCTGTTTCTTTGATTTTTTCTAACATAATCTAACATCATTTCGTCAAAACTAATCCCTTTCGTCGAATGAAATGCCACTTCAACGGGCAGATAAAACAACGGTATCTGTTCAAAGTTGCGAAGATACTCAGAATCTCTGAATCGGACAGCGTCTTTCTCCGTCGTTACGATGATTTTGTTTTTGCCAATGATGTCGTTGAACTTCTGCTCGATAAGCTGATAGTCTTTCTCGGTATAATGATGATGATCAGGAAAGTTAAGTTCAATATAAACGTTGCATTGAGGTTTGATGTATTCTTTTATGGGATAGGTGTTGGCGATGCCGGCAACGAGTAAAACGCTTGAAAGGCTTTTTGGTACGGGGAAAGAACCGTTTTTTAGCACCGGTTTCAGTTTCCCATATTTCAGATGGGAGAAAAATAACTGCTGATGCACTTTGGGTTTGATTTTGTCGTAAAGTTCATCGGCAATAAAAGGCGAGAATACCGAAGGTGTTTTGGTAACGATGATGATGTCGGCTCTTTTAGCTGACTGTTTATTGTCGCGAAGATTTCCTGTCGGAAACAAGTAGTCTTTAGTGTATAGATGATGATAGTCCGAAAGTAAAATGTTGAGTCCGGGCTTCACGCTTAGATGTTGAAATGCATCGTCGAGAAGAATCACATCGGGGGGCTGCTCCATCGCCAATAATCTGCGGATGCCTCGGACACGTTTTTCGTCAACGGCAACCTTGATATTGCTGAATTTGGTAAAAAACTGCTTGGGCTCATCGCCGATGTCCACAACCTTTGATTGGGCATCGGCCAGCAAAAAACCACTCGTCTTTCGTTTATAGCCCCGACTAAGCGTAGCCACTGCATATTTTTCTCTGAAAAGTCGGATAAGATATTCAGTATGAGGCGTTTTTCCTGTTCCCCCCATGCTCAAGTTACCTATTGAAATCACCGGCAACGGAAAAGATTGACGTTTGAATATGCCAATATCATACAACAAATGTCGGATGGCAATTGCCACCGAATACATCCAGGATACGGGCAAAAGCAGGAATCTCATCTAAACCGAAATAAAATTAGCGCAATACACCGTGTGTCGGTGTGCAATATTAACCATTTTTGCTCAATTATCACCTATCTTTGTACGGTAAAACATGAAATAAGTTACCGAAATACCTTTCTTTCAAGCTTAAAGATAATTTATGGATAAAAATACCTTAATAATTGATGAAATACTTTCACTTTTTGCTCAGGAGGCTCCTATTCAGCTTCAGGAGAATTATGACAACAGTGGCCTGATTGTAGGCGACCGGCATCGGCCAACCGACAGCGCTCTGTTGTGCGTAGATGTTACGGAAGATGTTGTGGATGAGGCTGTCGTACTTGGATGCAACCTCATCGTTTCGCATCATCCAATTATTTTCAAAGGCTTGAAAAAACTTACCCCTGATGATGCCGTTTCGCGGGTGGTGATGAAAGCAATCCGGCATGATATTGCCATTGTGGCAATGCACACAAATCTGGATAATAGTTTTTCGGGGACTAATTTCATATTGTCGAAAAAGCTTAAATTGAACCAACTTGCCATCCTCGAACCCAAAGAAGGATTGCTTAAAAAACTTGTGGTTTTTGTTCCGACGGCACATTTAGCCGAGGTCAGACAAGCTATTTTTTCGGCCGGTGGCGGACAGATTGGGCAGTATGATGCGTGCAGTTTCAGCGTTTTGGGTAAAGGTAGTTTTCGCGCCAGCGAGAATGCCAATCCTTTTGTGGGCGAAATTGGCAGCGTGCACGAAGAAGAGGAGCAGCGTCTTGAAGTGATTGTGCCAACCTTCAGGCTCAATGCTGTGATCAAAGCCATGCTTAAAACCCATCCTTACGAAGAAGTGGCCTACGACTTGATTCGGCTCGACAACAGTTGGGACAGAGCCGGTGCCGGAATGATTGGCTCATTGCCCGAAGCATTGGAGGAACAAGATTTTCTTGAATTGGTAGCCCGGCAATGCGATATTCCCACCCTACGCCACACAGCACTCAATGGCCGAAAAATTAAAAAAGTGGCCGTTTGTGGCGGTTCGGGAGCTTTTCTATTGGGCGCAGCTAAAGCAGCCGGAGCCGATGCCTTTGTGACAGCCGACCTGAAATATCACGATTTCCACGATGCCGATGGGAAGCTTCTGCTGGTAGACGCCGGACATTATGAAACTGAACAATTTACGAAAGAATGGATGGCTGATATTATAACGAAAAAAAATCCTAATTTTGCAGTCCTCTTTTCCGGGATAAATACCAACCCGGTGAGGTATTTTCTCAAATCGTAATATTGAAACAATGTCGAAAGAAAATCAGCTCGAAAACATGAACCCTGGCGCAATGGCCGCCGATGAACCGGTAGAAGTAACCATAGAACGGAAACTTGTTGCCTTATTTTCACTACAACAGATTCATTCACAGATAGATAAAATTAGAATCATTCGTGGCGAACTGCCTCTCGAAGTGCAGGATCTGGAAGATGAAATTGCCGGCCTTGAAACCAGAATCGAGAATTACGAAAACGAAAACAGCAGCCTTGAACAAGGAATTGCCGAAAAGAAACTCGCTATCAAAGACAGCCAAACATTCATCAAACGCTACGAAGAACAACTGCTGAATGTGCGCAATAACCGCGAATATGATGCCTTGTCAAAAGAAGTAGAGTTTCAAAACCTCGAGATTCAACTCTCCGAGAAACGTATCCGCGAGTATTTGGCCAAAATTGAAGAGCTTAGGAAGGAAGTTGAAATAGCAAAATCATACCTCAGCGAACGCGTATCGGATCTCGAAGTGAAAAAATCTGAGCTGAACTCCATCATCGAAGAAACAGAGAAAGAAGAAGAGGAATTGGTGAACAAGGCCAAAGATAACGAAACACAGATCGAAGAGCGTTTAGTGGTAGCTTACAACCGCATCCGGCTGAGCGCGCGCAACGGTCTGGCTGTGGTACAGGTAGAACGCGATGCCTGCGGCGGATGCTTCAATAAAATCCCACCACAGCACCAACTCGATATCCGGATGCATAAAAAGGTAATCGTTTGCGAATATTGCGGACGTATTCTTGTTGATAAGGATATTGCTGCAAAGTATAAATAACCTGAAAAGGAAATTGAAGATGAAACAAAAAGGGGGCAAAGCTCCCTTTTTGTATTTTTACGGGCATGAAAAAGATATTTTTTCTGGCAATTTTCATTTTGTCAGCCCTCATCACCAAACCGGACACCCTTGCTTTCACTGAAGAAGCCAAAAACGCCTACCGGGCCGCCTTGGCTTTAGATCAATTGGCAATGGATAAGTGGTTAAACCTCAATCGAACTCACCATCCTGATAACCTAATAGATGAGGTAATTCAAAATTATTTCGACTTTTTTCTGGCTTTCATCAAAGAAGAAAAAGAACTGGCCACTCGTCTTCAACAGAAGAAGGAAAGTCGCCTCGCTGCTTTGAACAGTGTGAGTGAGGACAATCCATTGAAAAAGTGGGCGTTAGCCAATATCTATTTGCAGTCGGCTGCTATTCGTGCAAAATTTGATGAACCCTACCATGCCGCCCTCGAATTGCGAAAGGCATACTTACTGCTTCAGGAAAATCATGAACAATTTCCACGCAACGATATGGGCAAAGCCTCGCTTGGTTTGCTTTACACCTTGATAGGAAGCATTCCTCCTCAATATCAATGGGTGCTTAAGCTTGCCTCGATGCAGGGCGATATCCCCGAAGGGAAAAGGATGTTGTACGAGATCGTTCGTTCCGACCCAAAGCATGAACTGGGACTCTTTCGCGCCGAAGCTCTGTTTTTTTTGTCATTTATCGAAACAAATCTGAATCCTGACAAGGCAGGAGTGAAACAGTTGTTGGCTGAATTCAGTGCAAACGATGTCCATAATCCGCTTTTGCTTTACGCGAAAGCCAATATGGAGTTGCGGTCGGGACAAAATGATGCCGCCTTGCAAACCCTTCGTAGAAGCACTATGGCCGACAATAGCCAAATGATTGATTATCTGCTTTATATGCAGGGCGAAGCACTTTTACGAAAATTGGATTTTCATGCTGACTCATTCTATTGCGCTTATATCCAGAAATTTAAAGGTGTGAATTATGTGATGGATGCTTGGCGAAAAAAAGCCTGGATTGCCACCCTTAAAGGCGATACAAAATCGTGGCAATGGGCAATGCAGTCGCTCAAGAAGACTGGCCAACATGCTCAAAACGAATCGGATAAACAGGCACTACGTGAGGCTGCTGAGAACCGGATGCCCAACACTTTGCTGCTTAAGGCCCGCCTACTTTCCGACGGTGGTTATTATGAGCAGGCAGAACTGTTGTTGAGAGAGTGCGGCAAACAACTTCCGAACTGGAGCACTGCCGATCAACTGGAGTATTTTTATCGGGTTGGGCGTGTCCGGCACGCATTGAATCAGCACGATGAAGCGTTGCGCTATTACGCACTGGCCTATGCCAAAGGGCGCGACAGAAAGGAATATTTTGCTGCCAATGCGCTCTTGCTCTCGGGCGAAATTTATGAAAGTGAAGGCAATTTTCGCCTGGCAGAAGAGAAATATAAAAAATGCCTCCAACTCAAACCCGATGAATATCGGCTTGGAATTCACGCTCGTGCCAACGCCGGCCTGAATCGTTTGGCAAATGCCATTAAAAAAGAATAGCCTGTCTCCGACCAAGACAGGCTATACCTTGCATGGAAACAGATTAAAATCTGAATCGTGTGCTCAGCACAAACTGGTTTGTCAATTGGGTCTGTGCTGTGGGATGTGTCGAATAGTTTTCGGAAGTATAAAGATAATAGTCTTGTTTCATAATTCCATGAACATAGGCCAGGTCAATGCTGAAACTGCGTTCGTTATAGCCTAAGCCGAAGCTTGTGAAGCTGCGTTTTCCGTTGTTTAACTCATGGGCATAAGGACTTCCGTATAGGGCATAACCACCGCGAAGGCTATAGGGTCCAACACGCCATTCTGCCCCGAAACGAAGGTTATGTGTTGCAGTATAAAAATCCCGGATATTTTGATTTTCGTTCCTGAAGGTGTAATCCGGTGCTCGCATGCGCATGGTGCTGTAATCGGCATATTCGTAGTCGGCACTGATGATGCCGTGTTGTCCAAGAACAAAGGCTAAGCTTCCGATGGCACGCAGTGGAGTGCTGAGGTCGTAATAGTATTCGCCTGTTGGCGAGCTTTTGGCATTGTAGTCGGGTTCTAAGTAAGCTTCGGTTTTGGTGCTCCAAACATCATGCAGCTCCGAAAAATAAGTTGGAGTGTGAAATGCAGCCCCCACGCGAATCCAGTCGGCAGGTCGGACAATAGCACCTATTTTCAGATTGATACCGGCTCCCCTTGTTTCAAGTTTCTCGGTGTAGCTCCATTCGTCAAACCGAATGTAGCGGTCGCTTACGTCTTTTTCGGTGTAGGTTGATTCACGGAAAAACCGGACATAAGGAATACCGAAAGTGGCGCCAAGATAAAGCCGGTCGTTAAAATTTGCACCCGCGCTAAACACCCATTCATTGGTCGAACCCCAGGTGTTTACCGACTCATACTGGGTGATGCCACCCTGTGGTACAGGACTGGTGTAAACAAGGTTTCCGTTTGCATCACGCACAGTATCAATCAGATAAACATACCATGCCGGATAAATGTCGTAAGGAAAATCGTTTTCGATATTGGCCGGATTGGTGTTCCAAACACGGTCGAGATAAACGTCAATTTTCGAATGTTGATCGTTGTCGCCTTGAATAAAATGACGGTTATGAAAGGCGTTGGTGCGATTCATGCCAAAGCCAAACTGGAAAAATCGCCATGGACTTTCGGGGTTTCTGAGATTAGCTTTGTTTGTCATCACAAATCCCAGATTGGCCAACGAAAGATTCGAGCGCACATCGTCGCCATAGGTGCCATTATAGACTGATTCAGTTTTCGAGTTCAAAAAGGTAGGGCTTAACGAAAACTCATTGCTGCGATAAAGTCCAATACCGGCCGGGTTGATACTCAAGCTGGTAAAATCAGAACCAATGGCACCAAAAGCACCGCCCATGGCCATACTTCTGGCCGTGCCCTGAACATAATTTTGCGAAAACCGGAGTGCATCGGTTTCGTTTTGCGACATTGCATTCACCGAGAGGGCGAGAGCAAAAAGGATTATACTTGTGTTTTTCATTGTTTTGCAGATAAAAAGGTAAATACTATCTCGCTGTTCTGCTGTATGTTGTAGAACAAATCCTAAATTTCAAGTCGTTGAAAGCAACCTATCGGCGTCCGCCCGAGGAATGGCTGCCTGAAGACGAACCCCTGCTGCTTCCCGACGAGCTGCTTCCCGATGAGCTGTTGCCTGAAGAATTGGAACTGCTTCTACTGTTTGATGGAGTGTAGGAGCGGCTTTCGCCTGAGGAGCTACGTGAAGGCGATGAAAAACCTCTGCTTTCGCTTGAGCTGCTGCGCGAAGGCTGTGATACATTTTGGTTGTCTCTCACCCGCTGAGGCGAGGATAAAGGTCGTGCTCCTTGCCTGTTTGGTGTAACGGTAGTCTTGTTTTCGCCAGAAGTAGCGGGACGCTGACCTGTGCCAGGACGTACATATTCGTTGCTTGAATTGGGCTGACGACTTGCCGGCGATGAGTATGATTTTGGACGCTCGTAGCGTTGTTCGCGGCTTGCCGGTCGCTGATATTTTTCGCGATAATCGCCAATCTTTTGTTGTGTTGTCGGGCGCGAGTAGTTGTTTCCGCCTTGTACGCCCCGTTCTGGCATTGTTGGTCGGACGGCCTGATTGCGATTGCCCCTTTCCGAACCTTGTTGTATTGCCCCGTTTTGGCTTGTTCCGGCCGATGTGCCGCCATTGGCTCTATCGCCACGTGGGGAGGAATAGCTTGATTTTTCGCCACCACTGCCCGACGGCCTCCCCGACGGCCCGGGGATAGTAGTGCCTGAACCCCGTGTCCCACGATGACCATATAAGGTGGAAGGTTTGTAGTTGTTCGGATAATCATAAATCCCACCATAATAATATCCATCCCAGAAACCATGATAATAGCCACTGTAATATCCGCCCCATCCCCACGGGCGACCATAACCCCAGCCATAATGCCATGAATTGCCCCAGAAAGGATCGTAACCCCAGCCCCAATATGGATCATAACTGCCCCAATAGGGCGAATAGCTGTAATAATTAGGCCATCCATAGTTAAACCCGAACGACCAGCCGTAAGGGCTGAAAGGAGAGTAACCTACCGAAAAACTGTTGTAGCCGTTGAAACAGCCGGTATTGAAGCCATCGTAATAGCCAAACGAGCTGTTGAAGTCGGAGTTGAACCTACGAAAACGTTGGGCATACTCCGAGTCGAAATAAGTTTCGGTTGAAGAATAAGAAGTGCCATCGGGTTCAACCACGGTTTCGGTGGTGGAATAAACAGCCTGTGGCTTTTCGTTACCCGACACCACACTCTGCTGCGACTCCTGCGAATAAGTTTCGTATTCGTGCAGGCTGTTGCTGCTGGTGGTCGTGGTCATTTTTGACTCGGAGGATGAAATGGCTACCTTGCCGGTTTCCTTCGATGGGGCATGTTTTTCGGAATAATAAGCATCGTCCTGGACATAATAACCGGTCGAACAGCCGCCTAAGGCTAAAAATAGTGCCAGTAAAAGCGTAAAGTTGGGTTTCATTTTGGGCTCTCCTATATTATTTGTACTTGATTTCCATCCGTTTTTCCTATTTTTGCAACTCAAAAAAATCACTCGTAAAAGTACAAATATTATACCACAAATTCGATGGCGAAAGATTTAAGCACCCGGGAAGATAATTATTCCCAGTGGTACACCGACATTGTTACGAAAGCCGACCTGGCCGAAAACTCAGCCGTTAGGGGTTGTATGGTCATTAAACCTTATGGTTATGCCATTTGGGAACGCATGCAGGCCGAGCTCGATAAAATGTTTAAAGATACAGGGCATCAGAATGCCTATTTTCCTTTGTTTATCCCCAAATCGTTTTTCAGTAAAGAGGCCAGTCATGTGGAGGGTTTTGCCAAAGAGTGTGCCGTTGTTACCCATTACCGTCTGAAAAACGACGAAAATGGCAAAGGAATCGTTGTGGACGAAGCCGCACGGTTAGAAGAGGAACTCATTGTCAGGCCCACCAGCGAAACCATCATCTGGGATACCTATCGCAACTGGATTCAGTCGTACCGCGATCTGCCTTTGCTTATCAACCAATGGGCCAATGTTGTTCGCTGGGAGATGCGGACGCGTTTGTTTTTGCGCACCGCCGAGTTTCTCTGGCAGGAAGGCCACACCGCCCACGCCACTCGCGAAGAGGCTGTGGCCGAAGCCGAACAAATGCTGCGCGTTTATGCTGCTTTTGCCGAAGAATGGATGGCCATTCCTGTGCTGCGCGGCGTGAAATCGGCCAACGAACGTTTTGCCGGTGCCGTGGAAACTTATTGCATCGAAGCGCTAATGCAGGATGGAAAGGCACTTCAGGCCGGAACATCTCACTTCCTGGGACAGAATTTTGCTAAAGCTTTTGATGTGCAGTTTCTGAGCAAAGAAAACAAACTCGAATATGTGTGGGCTACATCATGGGGCGTTTCTACCCGACTAATGGGTGCGTTAGTGATGACACATTCCGACGACAACGGCTTAGTATTGCCTCCCAAACTGGCTCCTATTCAGGTGGTGATTGTGCCAATCTACAGGAATGAGGAACAATATCAGGCCATCTGCGACAAAGGACACGAGATCAAACAGTTGCTCGAAAAAGCCGGTATCCGGGTGAAGCTCGACGACCGCGACACGCAGAAACCCGGTTTCAAGTTCAACGAATGGGAGTTTAAAGGAGTTCCGGTGCGTCTGGCCATTGGTCCACGCGACCTCGAATATGGTACTGTTGAGGTAGCCCGCCGCGATACCTTCGAAAAAGAAGTGTTGCAAATGCAGGATATTGACCAGAAAGTGACACATCTGCTCAGCCAGATTCAACAGAACTTGTTCCAAAAAGCGTTGGATTTCCGAAATTCCAATACCTTCAAAGCGGATAGCTGGGATGAGTTTAAAACAAAAATTGAAGAAGGAGGTTTCATTGAAGCACATTGGGACGGTAGCCCCGAAACCGAGCAGGCCATCAAAGAGGAAACCAAAGCCACCATCAGGCTCATCCCTTTAGATGGGCAGATGGAAGAAGGACACTGTGTGTATTCGGGAAAACCATCCAAACAAAGAGTCGTCTTCGCCAGAGCCTATTAACCACTCAAGGAATGAGATAAAATTGAACGGCCGGTCAGCCAAAAGACCGGCCGTTTTTAATTGCCGAGATAAAGCAGTTTGCCGTTGCCGGTGCCGCTAAGCTGAACAATATCAGGTTTGGGCGCATAATAATACACATTTCCATTGCCGTTGATTTTTGCCTCAAGGCTGTTGTTTACCCTTACCCAACAATGGTTGTCTGAGCGGTTTTCGAGGAAACTGAAGTCGGTTTGAAGATTTCGGGCGTCAATTGGGCCATAACTGGCCTGATAGATATAATTGATTTTTGAGTCACCCTTGGCAAATAACTCGGCGGTACCGAAATGGAAATTCAGCGACGACCACTTCAGCCCCTCCACCCAAAGTGAAATTGTGCCGGAACCTTCGTATATGTTGATCATCAAAGTGTCAGTATCAATCGGATTCCTAAACTTCAAACTACCGTTCGAGCGGTACTCAATATTTGCCAGGGTATCAAAGTAGAGGTCAATCTTTTTGAGCCCTTTGCACAGACTCTCATTGTTGATTATGAGTCGTTTGTATGAATGGGTCGGAGTGTAAATGCTCGTATCCCCACCAATAATTAAGGTATCTTTTGCAAATTCCTGTACATATTTTTCAAAGGAAAAAGCAACTTGGTCAATCACATTTTCGCCGGCCTCAAAGACTACTTTGCAAGAATCGGTCGAGCTCACTTTATGAAAAACAACATCAACATCTGCGGTTAACAGCAATGCCTGAAAAGATGAAAGCCCAACGGTTTTTTCCACAGTTTTGCCCACGGGTTGGAGCCAGTCGAAAGCTCCCTTTTTACAAGCAGTCATTGAGGTTAATATGCTGATAAACAGCAGTATGATTAGATGGCGAGGTGTCAAATGTTTCACTCTGTTCATTTTCGTCACAGTTTTAATTTATGGTTATCGCGATGACGGTAAAAAATGCGATCCCAACGGTAGCCTACACCATAGCCGATAAAATCGGCGCGTCCGGCATGAGCAGTCAGGCTGATGACACCGAAAAATCGTTCGTTGAAATGATATTTCAGACCGGCTTTCTGGTAGGCAATCCCGTCCGTCTTCTCTGCCCCGCCCAAATGGAAGCCCAGATCGAAAAGGAAAGAAGTTTTTGAGAGCATCATCTCGTAGGCAATGCTGATGCCGGGTTTGAGAAATTTGAAGGATGGAATTGTATCTGTTTTCCCTTCCAACTGATTTCGGTAGGCGAGCACGTCTTTGTCGGAGCCATCATAGGTAAGTTCCAGACCAATACCATATTTGCCTTTAAGCGAATGCGGTATCATGAATCGGAAAGCCGTGTTCGACACATAATAGCGTTTTCCAAGTTTTTGGCTCATGTCAATTGTGCCAAACGATTGC
>JBDHYV010000055.1:0-12373 GCA_039811545.1 Bacteroidales bacterium
ACCTGCATAACAGTTTTATATTCAAACTGCTTCATTAAAGCAGGCACGATGTCACTTTGATACTGTGATTGTAATCTGGGTTTGTAGCTCATTACTTAATTACCTCCCCTGTCTTTTTTGAATAACGGACTGATTTTCCTGTTTTCTCGTCAATTTTGCGGCCTACGCGGGTAGCTTTTCCTTTACCATCCACAACCTTGAGGTTGGAGATATGGATTCCGGATTCCTTTTTCACGATTCCGCCTTTAGGGTTTTCGGTGTTGGGGCGGGTGTGTTTTGAAACTAAGTTCACGCCTTCGACAACGGCGCGTTCCTTTTCAATGTTCACGCTCAACACTTTTCCCTTTTCGCCTTTATTGTCTCCGGCGGTAACGACGACGTTATCGCCCTTTTTGATATGCAACTTGCTCATGGTTTCAGCTTATATTACAGCACTTCGGGTGCTAGTGAAACGATTTTCATATATTGTTTTTCCCTCAATTCACGTGCAACGGGGCCGAAGATACGAGTGCCGATCATTTCACCAGCATTGTTGAGCAATACTACGGCATTGTCATCGAAACGGATATACGATCCATCGTTGCGACGGGCTTCTTTCGAGGTACGCACCACAACGGCCTTCATCACTGCGCCCTTTTTAACGGTACCTCCGGGAATAGCGCTTTTAATGGTTACGACAATCTTGTCGCCAATGCGGGCATACCGTTTTCCGGTACCGCCGAGCACCCGGATGCAGAGCACTTCTTTTGCGCCGCTGTTATCTGCAACAGCGCATCTTGATTCCTGTTGTATCATCTTACTTAGCCCTTTCGATTATTTCGATCAATCTCCAACATTTATTTTTGCTCAAAGGGCGCACTTCCATGATGCGGACGGTGTCGCCGATGTTGCATTCGTTCTTTTCGTCGTGTGCCATAAACCGGCTTGTTTTCTTTACAAACTTGCCGTAGATGGGGTGCTTCACGCGGCGCTCAATTTCAACAGTGATGGATTTTTCCATCTTGTTGCTGGTTACAACGCCGATTCTTTCTTTTCTTAAGTTCCTTGTTTCCATCTTCTTACAAGTATTATTGTTTATTTGTAGCTTCCTGTGCCTGGCGTCTTTTGAGCTCGGTAAGGATGCGGGCTACCGTCCGGCGAAAGGTCTTTATTTTATTCGGATTTTCGAGGGGCGATACAGCGTGGTTCAATTTCAGCCTGACGAGTTGTTTGCGTTCTTCTTCGAGGCGTTCCAGCAGGTCGGCTGTGCTTAACTCTTTGATAACTTCCTGTTTCATGGCAATTATTAGTTTTCTTCGACGTAGTCGCGTGCGACTACAAATTTAGTTAAGATAGGAAGTTTCTGGGCGGCGAGGCGCAGGGCTTCGCGTGCTACTTCCAACGGCACACCCTCTGCCTCGAAGATGATACGGCCGGGAGTAATGGGAGCCACGAAATATTCGGGGGCACCTTTACCTTTACCCATACGTACCTCGGCAGGCTTCTTGGTAACAGGCTTGTCGGGGAATACCCTGATCCAGATTTGTCCTTCACGTTTCATATAACGTGTAACGGCCTGACGGGCTGCTTCGATCTGACGACCAGTGAGCCAGGCGTTTTCCAGTGCTTTGATTCCAAAAGTACCAAAAGCAAGTTCATGACCGCGATGGGCGATGCCTTTCATCCTGCCTTTCTGGTGTCTTCTGAATTTCGTCTTTTTTGGCTGTAACATTGTTACCGGATATTAATTTTTGTTCTACTTATTTTCGTCTTCCTCTCTGCCGTGGTGCGTTGGCGGGTGCTTTTGGTGCAACAGCCTTCTTCACGTTTCCGCCAACGGTACTTGGAACCAATTCGGGTTTGCCATAGATTTCACCTTTACAAATCCAAACTTTTATTCCGATTCTTCCGTAGGTTGTATGGGCTTCTACCAGCGCATAGTCAATATCGGCGCGCAGGGTATGAAGCGGGATACGTCCTTCTTTGTAG
Organism: Bacteroidales bacterium; assembly: GCA_039811545.1. GTDB lineage: Bacteria > Bacteroidota > Bacteroidia > Bacteroidales > F082 > JALNZU01. Next base: position 1,969 of record JBDHYV010000055.1, read on the forward strand.
GATTCGCGACGGGCCATTTCGGCTCCACCCACACGGCCTGAAATCATTACTTTAATTCCTTCGGCACCGATGCGCATAGTTCCGGTGATAGCAGTTTTGATGGCACGGCGAAACGAGATGCGGCCTTCAATTTGCTTGGCGATGGTAGCAGCAACGATATAGGCATCCAACTCGGGGCGCTTAATTTCGCTGATGTTGATCTGAACTTCCTTGTCGGTGAGTTTTTTAAGCTCTTCCTTGAGTTTGTCAACTTCCTGCCCACCTTTGCCGATGATCATTCCCGGACGTGCGGTGTGGATGGTTACGGTAACGAGCTTAAGCGAGCGCTCGATGGCAATCTTCGAGATACCTGCCTTGCCTAAGCGGGCATTGAGGTATTTGCGAATCTGATCGTCTTCAACAAGTTTGGCAGAAAAATCACGGCCGCCATACCAGTTTGAATCCCATCCTTTAATGATTCCTAACCTAAGTCCTATTGGATTCGTTTTTTGTCCCATTCAAATATTTCTTTAGGATTGATCTTCAGTTAATTATTCTGCCTTTGTGATGCTGTCGAGCATGATGGTGACGTGGTTCGAGCGTTTGCGGATTCGGTGTGCCCTTCCTTGTGGTGCAGGCAGCACGCGTTTAAGCATAGCGCCTCCGTCAACGAAGACCTCTTTCACAACAAGTGTTGAGTAATCAACACGTTCGCCGGGATTTTTTGCTTCCCAGTTGGCTATAGCCGAACGAAGCAGTTTGTGCATGTCGCGGGCGGCATTCTTTGGTGAGAATTGCAGTGCATACAGTGCAACTTCAACATGTTTGCCACGAATCATATCAGCCACAAGGCGCATTTTCTGCGGCGAAGTAGGGATATTGCGCAGCGATGCCATATATTGGGTTTTACGAGCTTCTTTGTTCGCTTCTGCCCTTAGGTGTTTTCTAGCTCCCATGAGTTACCTTTTCTTTATTTTTTACCTTTATCTTTCTTTCCGGCATGACCTCTAAAAATACGGGTAGGGGCAAATTCGCCGAGTTTATGGCCAACCATGTTTTCAGTTACATAGACCGGGATGAATTTGTTGCCGTTGTGCACTGCGATGGTTTGGCCAACGAAATCAGGCGAGATCATCGAGGCGCGCGACCAGGTTTTGATCACTGTCTTTTTGTTGGATTCAACGTTATCCATCACACGTTTTTCAAGTTTGTAATGGATGTATGGGCCTTTTTTAAGTGAACGACTCATTGTTTATGATTTTACTACCTGGTTAGACTATTTCTTTCTTCTTTCGATGATGTATTTATCGGAAAGGTTCTTCTTGCTGCGGGTTTTGTATCCCTTAGCTGGCGTACCTTTGCGCGAGCGAGGATGTCCACCTGTGGCGCGGCCTTCGCCTCCGCCCATGGGATGGTCAACCGGGTTCATCACCACGCCCCTGACGCGCGGACGGCGTCCGAGCCAACGGCTGCGACCGGCTTTGCCCGAAACTTCGAGACTGTGGTCGGGATTTGAAACCATACCTACTGTTGCTTTACAGGCCTGAAGCACCATACGGGTTTCGCCCGAGGGCATCTTGAGGATAGCATACTTTCCATCGCGCGACATGAGCTGAGCATAAGAGCCAGCACTGCGGGCCATTTTGGCACCCTGGCCTGGACGAAGCTCAACATTATGGACGATCGTTCCAAAAGGTATTTCGCTAAGGAATAAGGTGTTGCCTACGTTGGGAGCAATCCCCTTTCCACAATTGATTTCCTGGCCAACCTTCAGTCCGTTAGGCGCGATGATATAGCGTTTTTCGCCATCGGCATAAAACACCAAGGCTATGCGTGCGGTGCGGTTAGGATCGTATTCAATGGTTTTGACAACGGCCGGAATGCCCTCCTTGTCGCGTTTGAAATCAATGATCCTGAATCTTTGTTTATGACCCCCCCCAATGTTACGAACGGTCATTTTGCCATTGTGATTGCGTCCGCCCGTACTTTTGGCCGGAGCAATCAGCGACTTTTCGGGCCGGCTGGCAGTGATATCGTCAAACGCACTAATCAGTTTAAAGCGTTGACCGGGGGTTGTTGGTTTGAATTTCCTTAAAGCCATTTATCTAAATGTTGCTGAAAAAATCAATAGTTTCACCTTTAGCCAGCGTGACGAATGCTTTTTTGAAAGCGGAGGTTTTACCGGCAATAACTCCTGTTTTTGTAAAGCGTGACTTGCGCTTTCCTGCGTAGTTTGTTGTGTTGACAGATTCTACTTCCACGCCATAGAGGTCTTTGATGGCTTCTTTTATCTGAAGCTTATTGGCGCGGCGGTCAACGATAAAACCATATTGCTGAAGCTTCTCGCCTATGGCTGTCATCTTCTCCGTGATAAGCGGTTTTACAATGATATTCATCGTGTTAGCGTTTTATTTCGTTATTAAGCGAGGGTTTCTTCAAGGGTTTTGAGCGAACTCTCGACAAAGAATATCTTGCCGGCGTTCAAAATTTCATAGGTATTCAGGCCTTGGGCTGTCATCACCTTGGTCCCCGGTATGTTGCGTGCCGACAGAACAAGGTTGGTATCAACGTTCGAGGTTACGATCAGGTTTTTCTTTCCGCCAGCTTTGAAGCTGTTGAGCAGACTGACGAAGTTTTTAGTTTTAGGTTCGTCGAAGGTAAAATCTTCGAGTATTACGATTTGACCATCGGTGGCTTTGTAGCTGAGCGCAGATTTACGTGCTAAGCGTTTCACCTTTTTGTTGAGTTTAAAATCGTAAGTTCTCGGACGGGGTCCAAAGATACGTCCACCGCCCACAAAAACCGGCGATTTGATATCGCCCGAGCGAGCGGTACCAGTACCTTTTTGTCTTTTTAGCTTTTTGGTGCTGCCGGCCACTTCGCCTCTTTCTTTGGTTTTATGTGTGCCTTGGCGTGCGTTGGCCATAAACTGTTTTGCATCCAAATAGATGGCATGGTCGTTGGGTTCAATCCCAAAGATTTCACCTGGCAACTCGACAATTTTTGCGGTTGCTTCTCCATTGATCTTATGTACTACTAGCTCCATCTCTCAATTTTTAAAAATCCATTTTTTGGACCCGGCACAGCACCTTTCACAAGGAGGAGGTTCTTTTCGGGGACTATCTTTACAATCTGCAGGTTGATCACTTTAACCTTGACACCACCCTGACGTCCGGCCATACGAATGCCTTTGAACACGCGTGAAGGATAAGAGGAGGCACCAACCGAGCCGGGAGCCCTGTTCCTGTCGTGCTGACCGTGAGTCTGGTCGCCAACGCCGCTGAAGCCATGACGTTTGACAACACCCTGAAATCCTTTTCCGATAGAGATACCGCTTACGTCAACAAATTCGCCTTCCATGAAGGCTTCAACAGTAACGATATCGCCAAACGATCTACGGTTTTCGAAACGAGTAAATTCCGAAACCTTACGTTTGGGAGTGGTGCCGGCCTTGGCAAAATGGCCAATCATAGCTTTGGGAGTGTTTTTCTCCTTTTTTTCGCCGAAAGAAAGCTGAACGGCTTCGTAACCATCCTTTTCGAGCGTCCTGATCTGTGTCACAACACAGGGACCAGCCTCAATCACAGTAACAGGAAGCATCTTCCCATTTCCATCGTAAATGCTGGTCATCCCAATTTTTTTACCTAATATTCCTGACATATTTCAACTCTTTAAAAAATTCTTTAAAACCTGTGGCGATACCCAGTTAAACTTTGATCTCCACTTCAACACCGCTCGGCAGTTCAAGCTTCATCAAGGCATCAATGGTTTGTGATGTAGAGCTGTAAATGTCGAGTATCCTTTTGTAGGACGACAGTTCAAATTGCTCCCTCGATTTCTTGTGCACGAAAGTTGAACGCAACACAGTGTAGATTTTTTTATCGGTAGGAAGAGGAATGGGTCCGCTCACCACTGCACCGGTTGTTTTCACTGTCTTGACGATCTTTTCGGCTGATTTGTCAACCAGGTTATGATCGTACGACTTTAACTTAATTCTAATCCTTTGGCTCACGTTAGTAGATGATTATAATTATTACCTATTTGATAATCCCTTTTGCTTTATTGATAACGGCTTCTGCCACGTTGTCAGGAGCCTGGGTATAATGACTAAATTCCATATTGGAGTTGGCTCTTCCGCTGCTGAGTGTGCGCAGGGTTGTAACATATCCAAACATTTCGGACAGTGGCACATCAGCTTTAATGATTTGGGCTCCAATTTTGGCTTCAACTTCGCGAAGCAGTGCGCGACGTTTGTTGAGGTCACCGGTGATGTCGCCGAGGTATTCGTCCGGTGTATGCACTTCAACCTTCATAATCGGTTCCAGAATGACCGATTTGGCTTTGCGGCAGGCATCTTTGAAACCAAGCCTTGCTGCCATCTCGAACGAAAGGCTGTCGGAGTCAACTGCGTGAAACGATCCATCAATCAGGCGCACTTTCATGCTGTCCATAGGGAATCCAGCCAGCACACCATTATTCATAGATTCTCTGAAACCCTTCTGGATGGCAGGCATATATTCGCGTGGGATGTTACCGCCTTTGACTTCGTCAACAAATTGCAGCCCCATCACATTGGCATCAGCAGGACCGATTTCAAACTGGATATCGGCAAATTTACCGCGTCCACCTGTTTGTTTCTTATAGACTTCGCGATGTTGTGCACTGCTGATGATGGCTTCTTTATAGGCAACCTGTGGCCGTCCCTGATTACATTCCACCTTAAACTCGCGTCTCAAGCGGTCAACCAGTACTTCCAGATGCAACTCACCCATGCCTGATATGATGGTCTGACCCGAGTTCTCATCAATCTTCACCCTAAAAGTAGGATCTTCCTCGGCCAGTTTATTCAGGGCAAGACCCATCTTGTCCATATCGGCCTGTGTTTTTGGCTCGATGGAGATATGGATAACCGGTTCGGGAAAAGTCATTGATTCAAGAACGATAGGACGATTTTCGTCGCAGAGGGTATCGCCGGTGCGAATAGTTTTGAATCCAACGGCGGCTCCGATGTCTCCAACTTCGATACGATCGAGCGGATTTTGCTTGTTGGCGTGCATCTGCATGATGCGCGAGATGCGTTCTTTCTTTCCGGTTGAGGCGTTGAAAACATAAGATCCGGCATCGAGCGAACCCGAATAGACACGGAAGAAGGCGATGCGGCCCACAAAGGGGTCGGTGGCAATCTTGAAGGCTAATGCGCTGAAAGGTTCATTCACATCCACCTTACGAAGCTCTTCTTTTTCGGTCTTGGGGTTGATTCCGGTAACGGCATCAATATCGAGCGGACTGGGAAGGAATTGTGCAATTCCATTGAGGAGCATCTGCACTCCTTTATTTTTAAATGAAGCCCCGCACATAACCGGGCTGATGCGCATTTCCACGGTAGCTTTGCGGATTTGCTGCAGCATTTCGTCTTCGGTGATGGAATGGGGGTCGTCCATAAACTTCTCGAGCAATTCGTCACTTTCTTCGGCAACATTCTCAATAAGTTTCAGGCGATATTCTTCAACGGTTTCGCGTAAATCGGCAGGGATTTCCACCTCGTTCATCACCATCCCCTTGGTGGTATCGTCCCACTCGTAGGCTTTATTCGTGATAAGGTCAACGATGCCGCGGAAGTTCTCTTCTTCGCCGATAGGGATTTGCAGCGGAATAGGGTTTGCTCCGAGGCGTTCTTTGATTTGGGTCACTACTCTGAAGAAGTCGGCACCGCTGCGATCCATCTTGTTGACGAAACACAGGCGGGGCACTTTGTACTTATCGGCCTGACGCCACACGGTTTCTGACTGGGGTTCAACGCCGCCAACGGCACAGAACAGGGCAACAGCACCATCGAGTACGCGCAGCGAACGCTCTACCTCAACGGTAAAGTCAACGTGGCCGGGAGTGTCAATGATATTGATCTTGAACTGGTTGTGGTTGTAGTTCCAGAAAACGGTGGTGGCGGCAGAGGTGATGGTGATGCCGCGTTCCTGCTCCTGAACCATCCAGTCCATGGTAGCAGAACCTTCATGAGTTTCGCCCACTTTATGGCTACGTCCCGTATAGTAGAGAATACGTTCGGTAGTTGTGGTTTTACCCGCGTCAATATGAGCCATGATGCCGATATTTCGGGTAAACCGGAGTTTGTTTGATATGTTGTGGTCAGAGGCCATTCGTGGGATTTCCTTGCTTTATTGTTAGGTCTTAAAACCTGAAGTGCGAGAAGGCCTTGTTAGCTTCGGCCATTCTGTGGGTATCTTCCTTTTTTTTGTAAGCAGCACCTTCTTCTTTATAGGCCGCCAATATCTCGGCTGCTAATTTCTGACCCATTGACTTTTCGTGACGTTTGCGGGCGTATCCGATCAGGTTTTTCATGCCGATAGACATTTTACGGTTGGGTCTGATTTCGGATGGGATCTGGAAAGTAGCTCCACCAATGCGGCGGCTTCTTACCTCAACCGATGGGGTGACATTGGCAAGGGCTTTCTTCCAGACTTCCACACTGTCTTCGTTGGTTTTCTTGGCAACGATGTCCATCGCTTCATAGAAAATGGTATAGGCAATGTTTTTTTTGCCTTCGTTCATGATGTTGTTCACAAACTTGGTTACCAACACATCGTTAAACCTGGGGTCAGGAAGGATGATTCTTTTTTTTGGTTTAGCTTTTCTCATTGCTACCTATTATAGTACGGTTTTATAAAAAACTATTTCTTGGCTTTAGGCCTCTTGGTGCCATATTTCGAGCGTCTTTGCTTTCTTCCTTCAACGCCTGAGGTGTCGAGCGCACCGCGAATGATATGGTATCTTACGCCCGGAAGGTCTTTCACACGACCGCCGCGGATCATCACCACGGAGTGTTCCTGAAGGTTATGACCTTCGCCAGGAATGTAAGCGTTAACTTCCTTCTGGTTTGTAAGGCGAACCCTTGCCACTTTGCGCATGGCCGAATTAGGTTTTTTTGGTGTTGTAGTGTAAACGCGAACGCAAACACCACGCCTCTGGGGACAAGAATCGAGCGCAGGAGATTTGCTCTTGTCTTCAAGCACCTGGCGCCCCTTGCGCACTAATTGTTGAATAGTAGGCATTTTTTACTTTTTAATTTTTTGTTTTAAATCCAATAGCCATAGGGCTATAGCTTGAACACTTATTAATTCACAATCTATTCTGATTCACATGTTCGAGGAAAAAGCACAAGGAGGGAAAAGCCATCTGTATCAGGCATTTAACCTCACAAAAACCTGTACAGAACGTAGCTCGATGGTTTTTGTGTAAGAAACCTATAACGGTTAAACTTTTCAGGTTCCTTGTAACTATAAAGTTTCCAGCACATTCCAACTCTTATCGAATTGGGGCTGCAAAATTACAACTTTCTTCTTTCTGTGCAAATATTTTTTCTTTTTTTTATCATGGAAATCATCAACAATTTTACAGGCATCCTAAAATCGCCCGGCCCAACTGGCATTCATGCGCCAGTTGGGCATCAAATTGTTTACTCATCTCTGGAACAGTTTGAAACTTTGGAAGTGATGGAAAATGAAAGTTTCTATCTTTGGAGCTGTCCGAGGCTTTTCAAACCGAATCTGCTGGCCGGAAACACAAACCTATGCCGAAACGATATATCCTTCGCAGTCTGATCATCATCGGAGCTTTTTCACTTGCCTATTTTGGCAACCGCTTTGTAATCAACCTATTCGATCTGGAATTTACATAGCCCTGGCATCGCCTCCTCTATGTGTATGCGTGGTGGCTGCTCGCTCCATTCATTGTGACAGGCTTGCTGGCCGGTTGGCGTAATATGTTGAAGGCGTTGGGTTTGACTAAAATATTCTGGTCAGGTGCTGCGTTCGGTTTTGCCCACTGGGGATTTGTGCCGGTGTCACTCACAGGCACTGCTTTATTTGGCATGGGCCACCTGTATCAGAGCGTAAGCTTCGGACAGACCACCGGTGTTTTTATTGTGTCGGCCATGGGTGCCGTATGGTTTGCCTGGCTCTATGTGGAATTGGATAACCTGTGGATACCCATTTTTCTACACGTCTTCATGAACCTGTCGTGGACCCTGTTCGATGTGAGCGACAATGCCCTTGGTGGAATTTACGTCAACATTTTCAGGGCTATCACCATCGCGCTTACGATTCTCATCACGATCCGCTTTCATAAGAAGGGAGGGCTTAAAATCGGGAAGCATAACTTGATTGTGAATGACGTTCGATCGGGTGAAAGTCTTGAATGAGGACAATCTTGACTCCTATTATTATAAGATGATTTGTTGTGACGAAGGTATTCAACAATTGATTTGTTTTAGGTTTGAAGGCTGGAAGGTCCAAAAGTGTGGGGTATAGTGGCCGTAATTGTCATAAGACGCACAAGTTTCAAAACGCCCTCACCCCAACAAATGCCCTTTCTGTCGCGACACAGGAATCAACACATTGCCAGATAATGCTACTTCTTGCTCAGCACGGTCGAACCTTCGGAGGTGCGCGCTGTTGATCAGAAAAGATTTATGAATACGGATGAACCCATACGATTGAAGCTCAGCTTCGTAGTAACTGAGGTTATGACTGCTGAGTGTTGTCTTCAGATCATTCACATTTTCTTCGAACCAAAACACTTTCGTATAACTTTCATCGGCACGCAAGTAAACGATTTGATCAATTGGAAGATATTGCATCACTGTTTTTTCCCGAATGACGAGCATCCTATTGTTGCGCTTGTGAATGGCTTCAGCCATGGCGCTCAAGTCGGTATTGTGGGCAGTATTTTCGATGCGCTCAATGGCAATCTGCAGATCGTCAGGATCAATTGGTTTAAGTAAATAATGGACAGCATTTATTTCGAAGGCTTTGATGGCCCAATCGCTGTAGGCAGTGGTGAAAACAATGTGAATGTGATTGGTTTGAAGGGTACTGAGCACATCAAAAGCATTGATTTCGCCTAGGTTGATGTCCATAAAAATCACATCAGGAGCCATTAGCGGGATGAATTCCAGTGCATCTTTGGCCGTTTTGCAGATTTTGATCAGCTTTATTTGTGGAAATCCGGCACTTAACAAGTCGATGAGATGTTCCCTATGCAAGGGATCATCCTCTACAATGATGGTTTTAAAAGTTTTCATTTCTTTGGTTCATTTGGTTGATTTTGACAAGGTCGATCAAAACGATGGCTTGAAATTTATTATTCATTGGATTGATGATCAGGCCAGACCTTCCGCCTATAATCTTGAGGCGGTTTCGGATGATGTCCAGCGCCAGATGATTCCCCTGAAATGAAGTTGAAGTTGTTTCAGGAAGGTCGTTCACGATCGAAAGTTCTAGGAGCTCGTCGCTGGATTGTATGATGATCTGAATGAGTACCTGAATTTCCTCATCTACATGGCTACCATATTTCACTGAGTTTTCAACGAGTGGCTGAATCAGAAATGGAAAGATACTGATGCTATCGGGGTTTACGCCTTCCCCAATGCTGATGCTAAGATGGATATTATTTCTCACCAGCGACTCCATTGACACATAAGACTTTACAAGTTCCAACTCCTCCTCGAGGGTAACGAATTCGACCCTCAAGAAGCGCATATTGCGTTGAAGGAACCGAGTAAAATATTTTCCATAAGATACAGCCATTTCAATGAGACCCTGCTGGTTGAGCAACGAAATTCTGGAAATGTTGTTGGCCAGAAAATGGTGGTCAATCTGCACACTCAAAGCCGCGCTTCGCAGACGGTTGAGCTCCAGTTGGCCGCGTTCAAGACGTTGTTTTCTTTGCATCAGCAGGATCACAAAGCCAGCCACAAGGCCCACAGCAACTATGACCAATGAAGTGACGAACCACCATTTCATCCAGTAAGGCGATAAAACAGTAAGTTGGATCTTAGCCACGGGCACGTCTTCAAACGACTCACTGCGGCTTGCCCTCACAATTAATGTATATTTTCCCGGCTCAAGGTTGTCGAAGTGAAGGTTGTTCTCGTCACTAAGCCTGAGCCAGCTTTGATTCTTTCCGCCGAGCATGTATTCAAAACGTAGTGATTCCGGAAAATCAAGATCAACAGCCTCAAACACAAAAGATAGGTTGTTGAATTCATAGTTCACAGTGATTATTGAATCTCCATAGAAAAACAGGCTGTCAGAAAAGGTTTCATTCACTGCCATTGCACTCACCATGTTGGCAACAGGATAACTGTGAGGTATTATCAGTTCACCGGGATCAATTTTCAGCACATGCTCCACTGTTGGTAGCCAAAGGCAACCTTTTTCGTCCTTGTAAAAAGAATTCTGTCCCGGCTCAAGGGGTTCGTAGCCGGCACTTTCGCGGTAGGTTAACAAGAAATGGGGTTGTTTTTTATGGTATTTTTTAAGATCAATTGTAAAGAGTGCCGACACACCTGCAATGAACAGACGGTTGTCGTTTGACCGTTCAATGGTTAGCAGGTTCTCATGGATCAGTG
>JBDHYV010000056.1:0-12324 GCA_039811545.1 Bacteroidales bacterium
CCACCGACAGCAGAGGCCGTTACGAAATTCGCGTTCCGGCCGACACCACCATGGATCTCACTTTTTCGTTTCTGGGCTACCGCCACTCCGTCTTTCGGTTGACGCTGCGGCCCGGCGAGACAAAGCATCTCAACGTTGCTTTGGTTCAGACGGCCTCCGACCTACCCACAGCCGAAGTTCATGGAGCCCGTTCTACCGTAGGAAGCATCTCGAAAATCAATCCCAAAGCAGCGCGCGAACTCCCCAGCTTCAGCAGCGGAATCGAAGACCTTATCAAAACCCTGCCCGGCGTTTCGTCGAATAATGAACTAAGTTCACAATATACGGTGCGCGGTGGCAACTTCGACGAAAATCTGGTCTATGTCAACGGCATCGAAATTTACCGACCGTTTCTGATTCGATCCGGTCAACAAGAAGGACTGAGCTTTCTGAATCCCGGCATGGTTTCAGGCATCAGCTTCTCGGCCGGTGGTTTCCCGGCTGAATATGGCGACAAACTTTCTTCGGCTCTGGATATCACTTACAAAAATCCAGTGGAAAACAGTGGAGCTATAGCCATGAGCCTGTTAGGTGCCGACCTTAACATTGAAGGAATCAACAAAAAAAGAAACCTTACCTATCTGGCCGGAGCACGCTACAAAACCACACAATATATTCTCAACGCATTGGAGACACAAGGACAATATCGGCCCGACTTCATTGACATTCAATCACTTTTAAGCTACAAGCCGAATAATAAATGGGATATCTCATTGCTTGGATATTATGCGCGAAACAATTACAAACTCATCCCCGAATCACGACAGACCAATTTTGGAACCTTAAGTGAGGCCTATCGGCTGATGGTGTATTTCGACGGACAGGAAGTGGATCGGTTTGAAACCGGCATGGGTGCAGCCACACTCATTTTTCGACCTCACAACGATGTAGACCTCCGTTTGATTGCATCGGCATACAACAGCATCGAAAGCGAAACCTATGACATCGAAGGACAATATTGGATTGGCAAGCTCGAAAACAGCCTTGGAAGCGAAGAGTTTGGCGATGTTGTTCCGTCGCAGGGTGTTGGCTCTTTTCTCGATCATGCCCGTAATGCCTTTCGTGCCTCGGTGGCCAGCATAGAGCACAAGGGAACCCTCGCAGCAGGCCGAAACGTGATAAAATGGGGCGCACGATATCAATTTCAACAAATTAATGACAAACTCAGCGAGTGGGAGATGATTGACTCGGCAGGCTTCACACTGCCGCGCCCCGTGGAGATTCCCGGACAGGCCGAACCTTTACATTCCGACCTGTTTTTGAATCAGGTAGCCAAGGCCAATCACCAACTTAAATCAAATAATTTCAATGCTTTTCTGCAAAACTCGTGGAATATGACCAGTGCTAACAAGCACGAATGGTCGTTTACGGCAGGCGTTCGCACCAATTATTGGGGCCATGGCAGCGAATGGACTGTAAGCCCGCGCATCAGTGCCTCGGTGAAACCCAACTGGGAAAAGGATTTCCATTTCCGTTTCTCCGCAGGAGTTTACACACAGCCGCCCCATTATCGCGAGATGCGACTTTTCAACGGCAACCTTTACAACCATCCCCAATCCCAAATATCGTATCAAGCCATCGCCTCTGCCGACTATCGTTTTTTTGCCTGGCATCGGCCTTTCGTATTCACCTCAGAGCTGTATTACAAATATTTCGACCGACTGACACCCTACGAGGTGGACAATGTTCGTCTGCGCTACTATGCCGATCAACTCTCGGTAGGTTATGCAGCCGGCCTCGACTTGAAAGTAAATGGTGAGTTTGTCAAAGGCGTTGAAAGCTGGGCTAGCCTTTCGCTAATGAAAACCGAAGAAGATGTTATCGGCGACCACTACACCTATTATATTAATACGGACGGGAAACGCATCACACCTCAAAGTATCAACCAGACCATCGCCGACAGTGCAACGGTTTTTCCGGGCTTCATTCCTCGCCCCACCGACCAACGGTTTCAATTTGCCGTATTTTTTCAAGACTATATTCCCAACTACCCCACCTTTAAAGTTCACCTGAAACTTGTTTTCGGTGCACGCTTACCCTTCGGGCAACCCAATACCGAACGCTATTTACAAACCCGTCGTATGCCCGAATACAGGAGAGTGGATATTGGCTTCAGCAAACAGCTTTTAGGCGAAGATCGCAACCCTTCGCGCTTGGCACTTGTGAGGGAGATAAAAAACATGTGGATCAGCCTCGAAGTTTTTAATCTGCTGCAAATCAGCAACACTGTATCCTATTTCTGGGTAAAAGATGTGAACAACATCCAGTATGGTGTCCCAAATTTCCTCACACCTCGGCAGTTGAACCTAAAACTCGTGATGGAGTTTTGAACCTTTTTCATGAATTTTTGTTTAATGTTTTAAAGTTTCTATAAAACATTATAAACCTGTTGCTAAACATCACGTTAAACAATAAAATTCTACGAAAATGACAAAAGTAAAAGACCTTGTTTTCCCAGTTTTACCCTATGCCTACAATGCTTTGGAGCCTCACATTGATGCCATGACGATGGAAATACACTACACCCGTCACCACAAAGCTTATTTTGACAATCTGAATGCCGCTGTAAAAGACAGCCCGATGGCCGATCTTCCTTTTGGCGAGCTTTTGGCAAACATCAGCAAATATCCTGTTGCAGTGCGCAATAACGGAGGAGGCCATTTCAACCACGAACTGTTCTGGTCGGTGATGTCGCCCAACGGCGGAGGCAAGCCCGGCGGCGAGTTGTTCAAAGCTATTGAGAAAGATTTTGGCAGCTTCGAAGCTTTCCAAGAATTGTTCAATAATGCTGCTAAGACCCGTTTTGGAAGCGGATGGGCATGGCTTGCCCTGAAAGCCGACAAGAGTCTTGCCGTGTGTAGCAGCCCCAATCAGGACAATCCGCTGATGGATGTTTCGGAATGTAAAGGCACTCCTATTCTGGGATTAGATGTCTGGGAACACGCCTACTACCTGAAATACCAGAACAAACGCCCCGATTATGTTTCGGCTTTCTGGAATGTAATCAACTGGGCTCAAGTTGAAAAATACTATGCTAATGCTCTTTAAATCAACAATATAAAATTAAAAAAAGCGCAATCATAGATTGCGCTTTTTTTATTGCTCTGTACAACCGCTTTTATGAGAAAGCCAGGAAAGCCTTGCGGATGCGACCAATGGCATCCATCAGCTGTTCTTCGCTGATCACGAGCGGTGGTGCAAAACGGATGATGTTGCCATGTGTTGGTTTGGCAAGCACACCCAGCTCGGCCATTTTGACGCAAATGTTCCAAGCTGTTTTGCTTTCAGGCGAATCATTGATTACCACAGCGTTGAGCAGTCCCTTGCCACGCACTAAGGTGATGAGTTTAGTTTCGTCCATCAGTTTTTTCATCTCGTTGCGGAATATTTTTCCAAGGTATTCTGCCTTTTCGGCCAGTTTTTCTTCGGTTACCACTTCCAATGCGGCAATGGCAACGCGGGCAGCCACCGGATTTCCGCCAAATGTTGACCCATGTTCGCCGGGTTTGATGCAGAGCATGATCTCATCATCGGCCAGCACTGCCGAAACCGGATAAGCGCCGCCCGAAAGGGCTTTCCCCAAAATGAGAATGTCAGGACGAACGCCTTCATGATCGCATGCCAGCAGTTTTCCTGTACGGGCAATTCCGGTCTGAATCTCATCAGCGATAAAAAGAACATTTTTGGCTTTGCAAAGGTCATAAGCTCCTTTCAGGTAACCATCGTCCGGAACAAAAACACCGGCCTCGCCCTGAATGGGCTCAACGAGGAAACCTGCCACGTTCGGATCTTCCAAGGCAACTTCAAGAGCTTTTAAATCATTGTAAGGAATCACCTCAAAGCCAGGAGTGTAAGGACCAAAACCACCACGCGAGTCGGGGTCGGTTGACATGCTCACGATGGTGATGGTGCGTCCGTGGAAATTATTCGCACAGACGATGATTTTTGCTTGATTTTCGGCAATCCCCTTTTTGGTATAGGCCCATTTGCGGCAGAGTTTCAGGGCTGTTTCATCGCCTTCGGCACCTGAATTCATCGGCAGTACTTTGTCATAGCCAAAATACGAGGTGATGAATTTTTCATAAACACCCAATACATCGTTAAAAAACGCACGCGAAGTGAGCGTAAGAGTTTGGGACTGTTCGACCATGGCGTTGACAATCTTAGGATGACAATGTCCCTGATTAACAGCAGAATAGGCCGATAGAAAATCAAAATACTCCTTACCTTCGGCATCCCACACTAAGGGGCCGCGCCCTTTTGACAATACAACAGGCAGGGGATGATAGTTATGGGCACCATACTTGTCTTCTAATTCCATAGCCTGAAGGGATGAAATCTTCTCTTTCATAAGCATAATTTTGTGAAAATGGATTTTATTGTGAATAAGTTAACAATCAAAGGCAAAGTTAAACAAAATAGACTTAACAACGATGACGATTGAAAGATTTTCCTCAATAGCGGAAAGTTCAGGAATTCAAACTATTAAAGCAAATGCCTGAAAGGCAACAATAACCATTCGAAAAAGCGGTTGATGAGCGACCGGCGTTTCCATTGGGCATAGTCAAATTTGTCGCTGTTTTGCAAGGTTTTGTATATGTGATGGTCAACCTGTTGTGCGATGGACGACTCGCTGCCAACGAGGATAATCTCGTACATATAACGAAAGCTGCGATAATCAAAATTGGGTGAGCCGATGCTAAAAGTTTGTCCATCCACAAGCAACAGCTTAGCATGTAGGTTATGCGGCACATACATCCGGATGCGAACTCCGGCCTGATGCAGCGGACCGAGATATTTGTTACGAAGAATATCCACTAAATTGACGTCAGACCTTTTCGGTATGACCACTTTCACTGTTACCCCACGTTGAGCCGCCTCCATGAGCGCCTTGCGAAGTTTATAGCCCGGAAGAAAATACGGACTCACAATTTCCACCTTGCTTTGCGCCTTGTTAATCAGATAGATATAGCGTTTCATGATACGCTGTTTTGTGATGGAAGGCATATCGCGCACTATCTCAAACGATCCGTAACGAATGAGCCGAAGGTAACTATCCTTGGCGAACACATATTTGTTATAAATTTCAAAATCCTGTCGGAAAACCTTTTTGAAGGCTAAGGCCAGATTGCCTTTGACGCGGAGCACCGATTCGCGCCAGTTGAGGTTGTATTCGGTAAAGTTCGACGAGCCGATATACGTGATCTCATCGTCAATGAGCAAGATTTTGCGGTGGTTGCGCCGATGCCCACGGGTAAAAATATCGCTATTGAACTTGATTTTCTCGAAAAACCGCACTTGTGCGCCAAGGGCAGTTAGCGGGTCGAAAAAACCATCGGCAACAGCCGAACCACCCCAGGCATCTATCAGTAGCTTCACTTCGACTCCAGCTTTGAGCTTTCGAAGAAGAACATCCCTTACCCTTACGCCAACAACATCATTTCCAATGCGATAGGTCTCAATATAGATGTAATCGTGTGCTGCTTCCATATCGCTTACCATTGAATGGTAATAGCGCATCGGATCGGAAAAAAGATGATAAGGCTCTTCGATAGCAATCATAAAACCGGATTAAAAACTATGTTCAACAAAGATACTTCAAAACAAACTGCAAACAAAAATGGTCATTGTTTTATGGGGTAACGCTCAAAAGAAGTCAATGATTTTTGGGGATTGTTTAGTGGTTGATTTGAAATTTCTGGGAATCGTTCATTTTGAAAATGTGCATGATATGCTGGTTGGAGAGGTTCGCACTTCGCTCGACAGCCGACGAATCGGAATCCACCGCTCAACCAAGCACTCTCCCAGCCAAAGACCACGGCCTGATTGTCATTTCGGCTGTAGAGTGAAAGCCGTTACCATTTATATTAAATGTTTAATCGTTAGATAGCCAAGTTGAAACGATTGCCGACAAATTCTGCATCAACGTTTGAAATCAATCCGTTATCTCGTGTTTTTTCGATTCAAAAGCAGCAAAAATCTTTTCGCGGACACAGTGCCTTCCATTGTTTTGAACCGGATTTTCATTTTCGATTTTATTGCCCAAACAAAAAAGCACTCGGAACGAAAGAAAGGGCAAATAGAAATGACTTCACCTTTTTTTAAAATATACCCTATCTTTGTCGGGGTAAATTGCATGAAAAATGACGGCACGGACGTCTGTTATAGCAGTATTTTTTTTTTTTTCTTTTTTGGGTCTTTCAGCAGGCGAAATACCCGATACCCTAACATTGCGGGTTGATTCGATGCTACGCATTGTTTCGGGTGTTGCCACCGATTCGGTAAAAGTGAACACTTATATTGCACTGTCGCAGGAAGTCGCCTTCAACAACATCAAAAAATCCATGATGTATGCCGATCAGGCAAGCCAGATTGCACGTCTTTCGGGCAACCGGAAGCTTATGGCCAATGCTTCCTATCATGCTGGAGTAGCCTGTTTCAGTTTAGGCTTGCTCGAACAAGCGGCCACTCATTTCTACGAGTACCTTGAATATGCTAAAAGCACAGGCAAAAAAGATGAAATCTCGCGTGGGCTGATTAACATCAGTGCAGTTCAACTACAAATGAAACAGTTTGACAAAGCCGAAGAAACACTGCTTAACGGTCTTGATTTTTATCTGCTCAACCCCTATGGAATAGACGATTCGCTGACCAAGACCATTTTGGCATCTATCTATAACAACCTGGGAATTGTCTCGAAAGAGAAAGAAGATCTAAAAAAGGCCGAAAGTTTTTACCAGAAAGGTATTGCTGCCGTGCATCTACTTAAACCTCAGCACCAACTACACGCCAACCTCATGAACAATCTGGGAATGGTGTATATTCTTCAGAAAGAAAACGATAAAGCATTTCCGGTGTTGACAATGGCACTTCGTTTGCGCGAAGACAATGACGATTTGGCCGGTATTGCGGCATCTCATCGCAACTTAGGACTGTTTTACCAGAAAACCGGCAATGCCGCCGAGGCAAAAAATCATTTCTATCAAGCCATCCGCTTTGCCAAACAAACCGGCAGTCCGGCCCTTCTCGAAGGTATCTATTCCAATGTGTTTGAGCTCTATAATTCAGCACACAAGGCCGATTCAGCATTGAAATACCTCATCCTGCTCAATCAACAGCTCGAGTTGCTTAACCACGAAGAAACAGCAAAAGTGCTCACCCAAATGGAGCTAAACATGCAGTTTAAAGAGCGTGAGAAACTTCAAAAAGCTGAACAGGAGCGAAAAGAACAACAATATCTCTTTGTGAGCATGCTTCTTGTAGCAGTAGCCATCATTATTGGGCTGCTCTTTTTTCTTTCGCAGGCGCGGCTAAGGAGGGCAAAGCTGGAAAGAACCAACTCCGAACTCGCCAATAAAAACCTTCAGTTAACTAAGGAAAGCCTTGAGGTTGAGCTCGAAACCAAAAATAAAGAGCTGGCTACCAACGTGATGTATCAGCTTCGAAAGAACGAAATTGTTGACGGCATTGTGCAAAAACTCCTCAACCATTCGCATCAATTTAAGTCGGAGAACAAGGAGTTGATTCAAAGCATCATCCACGATCTTGAAAAAACGATGGAAGAAGATGTGTGGAGCGAGTTTGAAATGCGTTTTCAGCATGTTCACAACGATTTCTATCAGAGACTCAACGACATACACCCCGATTTAAGTCCCAATGAAAGGAGGCTTTGCGCTTTCCTGAAACTGAATATGACCACCAAAGAAATAGCTGCCATCACCGGGCAATCGCAGCGCAGCATTGAAGTGGCGCGCACCCGCCTGCGCAAAAAACTCGACCTTACAAATTCTGAACAAGGTTTGATCGAATTTTTATCCCAACTTTAACTCATTCATTTTCCGTTTTTTAACGATTGTGTAGCAGAATTGTTGCAGTTCAATTTGCAAGTTGCGCCATTTTTGTGCTACCTATTAATTATTGGTATGTGACATAGCCGACATAGTTTTGCATCGAAAATATTGAAGCACAATTTATGTCAACCCTCAACGAAAAAAGCAACGCAAACATCGAAGACAAACAGCTTGAAGAAAGGCTGCTGAATATTGCCGAGCGGAATCAATACCTCGATCAGGCTTTGAAAAAAATTCTTGATGCGGTGAACAATCCCAAAGCAAGAAATCAAAGAACTAAACATTTTATCCACTAACTCATCATTAAATTTTTTCATTATGAAATTAATTTTATCTTCAAAAAATCTGGCTTTAGCCCTTGTCTTTCTGCTTGTTACGGCAGGAATGAGCATGGCTCAGTCGGTTAGCCGCAATGTTTCCGGCATTTTTCCGTTGTCGGAAAATTTTGAAACAGCCACTAATCCTCCTGCCGGATGGAGTGCTTTTGACGTGGACGGCGGCACCCCGGGATGGGAAGTTGCAAACGGCCTCAGCCACGACCCGGAAGGCTCACATTGTGCTTTTCACAATTATGGTATGAGTGCACAAGACGGATATTTAGTTACTCCACAACTCAGCATACCGGCCAGCGGACCCGTTGCACTCTCGTTTTGGAGTATGCTCATTGACGCTGATTATTATGGAAAGAGCAGTGTTTTGATAAGCACCGACGGCAACAATCCGGCTTCGGCAACTTATACCGAAATATGGACTCCTACCGAATTAGTAGCTGACTGGGTACAGATCAACCTCAGCCTTTCGGCTTATGCCGGACAGAACATCTATATCGCCTTCCGTTACGAAGGTGAATATGCACACGTCTGGGCTATTGATGACATCGAAGTCAGCGGCGACATCAACACCGATCCAAAAATCACCGTCAGTCCGACTACCGTGAATGCTGTTGGCCCGATTAACACCAGCGTACAAAAAAAGCTGAAAGTGAAAAACACAGGCGTTGACAATCTTATTTATAGTATGACCATTGCCTACACAGGAAGTGCTAGCGGATGGTTGAGCATGAACAGCAACACCGGCAATATCACCGGTGGTTCTAACCAAGAACATGTGCTCACTTTCAATCCCACCGGCCTCGAATTGGGTATTTACACCGCTACGATCTCCATTGCCAGCAACGACCCCTCAACGCCAACCCTTACCGTTCCGGTAAACTACGAGATTATCGCACCGGCAACTGTTGGAATTGACGTTATGATTCCCGACTACACCTTCCCCTACGACATCAGTGAAAACGGCAAGTTTGTCGCCATCGCCGGCTTCGGCTCAGGCGGATCATTATGGTCGAAGCAAACCGGGCTTCACTCCATCAGCGGCACAGAACCTTCGGCGATTTCGGTTTCAGAAACCGGAATCATTGGCGGCGATGATGTGAATCCTGCTTATGGTGCCAAAATGGCCGGAACATGGAACTATCAAACCGATGAATGGACTTTCCTCGGTGTGAATCCCGCTGTTGGAACACCTTCGGGCTCCGATTACAACTACTGCTGGGGAATGACAGCCGATGGACAAACCATCGTTGGGATGCAATATTTTCCTAACTACACCTACAAAGCCTTCAAATGGACTCAAGCCGGTGGTTACGAGATGATTGGCAACATCATTCCCGAATCTAACCGTCCAAGCGGCATCAGCAACGATGGTAGCGTTGTCTTCGGTTGGGCCGATCTGGCCAATGCTTCACGCTCTCCGGTAATCTGGTACAACGGCCAGCTCATCAAAATTTCGCCCAACGACTATGGTGAAGCCAGTGCTGCTTCCAGCGATGGACAATTTGTTACCGGGACCTCCGGCAACAAGGCTTTCTTATGGTCTAAACAAGATGGCAGCACCATTTTCTTCGACAACAGCCTCAATGCTGGTGGGATTAATCCGGTGGCTGTTATGGACGATGGAACCATCTTCGGATTCACCGTAGAAGGCTGGCCTCCATTCCCCGATGCACGCCGTGCTTTTGTCAGGCTGACTGATGGCGAAATGATGACCTTCAACGATTATGCCATCACCCGCGGTATGTTCGAGGCCGATGAATGGCTTTTCTTCAGCATCAACGGTGTAACCCCCAATGGCAACAAATTCATCGGTGCCGGAATCAACCCCAACGGCGAGGCGGTTTCCTTCCTCATTGATTTTGCTGCCGAAATACCCACCATCGTAGTGGCCCCGCTCGCACTTGATTTTGCATTATGGGAAGGTCAGACACAAACCAAGAATATCACCATCCAGAACACCGGCACTGGTAATCTGGAATACAACACCGTTATTCACTATTTAGACGCTGCAGCCAAAGCCGGTCAGGTTGCCAAACCAGCAGCTCCCTATCAGCCCATCGAAGGATTCCGCAAAGGCATTGCCGGTTTTACCGCCAAAGGCAAAAGCCAGCCTCAGCAACCAAACGCAAGACGCAGCGAGAACCCGATGCCAACTATGCAGCCTGCACAAAACCAGCTCACCTCATGGGAAAAACCAACCATCACCCTCGCTGAAAACCACGCTGCCCTCAATGTGGAAAGAGGCAACCACCAACTCCATTATGATGGCGACAATGTGGACGCTATCGGGCTTGTTTCAGGAGGCTCATTCTTTGTAGCCGCCCGATTCCCTCAGGAAATGGTGGCACCTTTTACCGGCGCCAGCCTGACACAAGTGATGGTTTACGTCAACGATATGCCTACGGCCGCCAAGCTTTATATCTGGGGACCCGGAACAACCGAAACCCCCGGTGATGCCATTGTTGAACAAACCGTTGTGGTAACACCGATGGCATGGAACACACTTACCCTGACGACTCCATTGAACCTCAACGGTAACGACATCTGGGTGGGCATGGGCTATACCAACGAACCTAGCACATTCATCGCCGGTATTGACGGCGGTCCGGCCAACCCCAACGGATGCTTCCTGCGCGAAGCTTCGAGCGAATGGGAACGCCTTACCGACTATGGCTTTAACTCCAACTTCAACATCCGCGCCAACCTGATTTTAGGCAGCGGCGACTGGCTCTCGCTCAATCCCAACGAAGGAATTGTGGAAGCCGGACAAAGCCAGACCATTGTGGCCACAGCCAATGGCGACCTCCAGGCCGGACAATATGAAGCCAACATCATCATCCAGAGCAACGACCTTGCTACGCCTCAGGTTGTCATCCCGGTAACCCTCGGCGTAACAGTTGGCCTCAACGAAACCACAAGCAGCAGCCTGAGCATATATCCGGTGCCGGCCAACCGCAATATCGAAATTCGTTCCGATGTGAAAATGGTTTCTGTAACCATCTACAACAGCCGCGGACAAATCGTCATGGAAAAAAATATGCAACAAAGCCTATCGGCAAACCTACCGATTGAGCAGCTCCCGGCCGGAGTCTATCATCTGCGCATGAAGGACATTGCCAACAAAGAGCACAGTAAGACATTGGTTAAACAATAGTTGAGTTTTTTTTAATTGAAAAAGCTGCCCGCTGAAAAGTCGGGCAGCTTTTTTTTATCTTTCCGTTAATCCGGATAACGATGTTCCCATTTTCCAAAACAGTGATAAAAAAGCCGGGTTGCCCCAGCCAAACATTTGATAACTTTGCCATCTCAAACTCAACATTCAATCGAAATGAAAGTATCGGTCGAAATCAGTTTCTATCCGCTCGACAAGCCTTTTGTGCCGCCTATCAAAGATTTTTTGGAACGGCTTCGGTATCACAGTGATATTGTGGTGAAAACCAACGGAATGAGCACCCAGATTTTTGGCGAATACGGGCATGTGATGGACATTCTGAAGGCAGAAATCGGGAAATCGTTCGAACAGCCCTATGGTGCTTTTGTGCTCAAAGTAATCAATGCCGATTTAAACCACGTGGATGGCAGCCGCTGATTTTTATTCGCTTTTTCTCGACAACCTCCGCCATACCACCTGGATTGAGGCCATCGCCGTATTTTTCGGATTACTGAGCGTTTGGTATTCGGCGCGCATCAACATCTTGGTTTATCCGACGGGCATCGTAAATGTAACGATTTTTGTATATATCTGTCTTCGCGCCGGATTGTATGCCGATATGGCCATCAATGTGGTTTATTTTGTGATGAGCGTTTATGGCTGGTACAACTGGCTTAGGCCGCGCGAAAACAAAACTGTGCTTCCCGTTCGTTTTGCCGGAAAACGAATCAATCTTTTTTCGCTTGGGGCTACCCTCCTTCTGTTTTTTGCCATCCGCACAGTGTTGATTCACTACACCGACAGCACCGTCCCAAGCATTGATGCCTTCACTACGGCACTTTTCATCATTGCAATGTGGCTGATGGCCACCAAACGTGTCGAAAACTGGATTTACTGGATTGCGGGCGATGTGGTTTCGGTACCCCTCTATTTTTATAAAGGGCTGGTTCTG
>JBDHYV010000057.1:0-12056 GCA_039811545.1 Bacteroidales bacterium
TACCAGCACTGTAATATACAATAAAAAGTTCTGGGGCGGAGTTAATTAGCGGCCACAGGAATCGGTAGGCCTGATGGTAGGTCTGAGCGTCCTCGACCTGCGCATTGGTTATGCATACGATGTGAATACCCTGGGGCTGGGCGTTCCGGGCTCACACGAGGTCAGTCTGGGTTATTGTTTTAAGATTAATACTGAAAAGAACATCCGTACATACAGAAACACCAGATATCTGTAAGAACAAGACGGCAATAAAACGAGAAAAAACGATGTTATTGAAACCGAAACAATCGAAAACGAATTCAAAACAGTTGAAAACCTATTCATACCACACCATGAAGCACATTCTGTCATTCACAGCAGTTATTCTTCTGCTGGCCGGATGCGGCAACTCCAACACAGGCGAGCTCGTTGGGGTGCGGCAGAAATCGAAGCCTTTTTACCAGCCCGATCCATACGGCATGGTGTTTATCCCACAAGGTAGTTTCACGATGGGAGCCGGTGGCGAAGACATCATCTATGGCCAACTCAATCAGGCTAAATCCATCTCCGTGTCGGCTTTCTTTATGGACGAGACCGAAATCACCAACAACGAATACCGCGAGTTTGTGCATTACGTGAGGGACTCCATCGCACGCACCTTGCTGGGCGAGGTAAATGCCGATCTTTATCTCATCAGCAAAAATGAGAAAACCGGAGAAGAATACGACCCGCCACACCTGAACTGGAAAACCAAAATTGATTGGAACAGTAAAGACCAGGAAATACGCGATGCTTTAGAGGCAATGTATCTTCCTGATTTAGAGCGTTATTTCCGCCGTAAAGAGATTGATACACGCAAACTCAATTATGCTTATTACTGGGTTGACCTTCAGGCTGCTGCAAAAAAAGAGTTTGACCAAAACAAGCAATACGACTACCGCAACGCCGGATTGGCCAACCGTCCGCAAGGCCTCACCAACCGCTCGGTTTATGTGAAACGCGAGATGATCAACGTTTATCCCGACACCTTAGCCTGGATACACGACTATGCTTATTCGTTCAACGACCCGCTTACCGAGAAATATTTCTGGCATCCGGCTTACGACCATTATCCCGTAGTAGGTGTCAACTGGAGTCAGGCTAGGGCTTTCTGTGTCTGGCGCACCGAGAAACTCAACAGTTATCTATTGTCGAAAAAAGGTGAGGTGGCCTTGGCCGAGTTTCGTTTGCCCACGGAAGCCGAATGGGAATGGGCTGCCAGTGGCGGAAATCCGCTCAACCCTTATCCTTGGGGAGGCCCTTACACCCGTAACGATCAGGGCTGTTTTTTAGCCAACTTCAAACCTATGCGGGGTGATTATATCGCCGATGGTGGCTTGCGCACGGTGATTGTGGCCCATTATCCACCGAACGACTTCGGCCTCTACGACATGGCTGGTAATGTGGCCGAATGGACCAACAGTGCTTTCGACCCAGCCAGTTACAACCTCACTTGGGACATGAACCCCAACTATACCTACAATGCCAGCGAAAACGACCCTCCGGTGATGAAACGCAAGGTTATCCGCGGCGGCTCATGGAAAGATATCGCCTACTACCTGCAAACCACTTCGCGCTCGTATGAATATCAGGATACCGCCAAAAGCTATATCGGTTTCCGTACGATTCAGCCATACCTTGGCCGCAACAAAGGCGATAACCCGTTGAAGGCTTCAAGAGTTTACAGATAATAATTCCGAATTTTCATTTTCTCACACCTATTATTTATATGAATTTCAACCAGTTTGTCAGAAGCAAGAAGTATAAAAACTTCATGTCGAAAGTATATGGCATCGGTGCCGCCGTTGTTATTATTGGTGCACTTTTCAAAATCAATCATTACAACTACGCCAACGAGATGCTCATCATCGGTCTGGGAACCGAGGCCCTTATCTTTTTGTTCTCGGCCTTTGAGCCACCCCACGTGGAGCCCGACTGGAGTCTGGTTTATCCCCAGCTTGCCGGAATGTATGGCGACAACCCGATTGAACAGGAACTTTCGTCGAAAAAGACAGCCACACAACAATTGGATCAGATGTTTAAGGAGGCGAATATTGAAAAGGAAACCCTCGAACGGTTGGGGCATGGCTTGAAAAAACTGAGTGACAATGCTGTGCAGATGGGCCAGCTTAGCAATGCCGTTGTGGCTACCAACGAATACGTTGACAGCATGCGCAGTGCCACCAAATCGGCCAGCGAACTTTCGGGCTCCTACAAAAAGGCATCCGAAATGCTCAGCAAAGACACCACCGCCTCTGTTGACTATCTTACCAATATGAAATCGGCCTCGGACAATGCGGCCAAGCTTAGCGCAGCCTACAATCAGGCAGCCGGCATTCTGCAAAACGAAGCCCGCTCTACCGAAGAGTTTGCCAACACTGTGAAAACAGCCTCTACCTCGGCAAAACAATTGGCCGATGCTTACAATAAGTCAGCCTCAATGATTAAAACCTCGGTGGAAGCCCTCGACTTTGGTTCGGTCGAAAGCGATTCGTACAACAAGCAGTTGCAGCAAATCACCAAAAACATGAGCGCCATCAATAGTATGTATGAGATTCAGCTTCAGGGAACAGGCAAAGCCGCCGAAACTGCCGACAAGCTCTACAAAACCATGACCGAATATCTGGATAAAATGAACCAGACGGCTGCCAACACCGGAAACCTGAACCAGCAACTCAGCGAGCTCAACACCAAAATCAGTGCGATGAACAAGGTTTATGGCAATATGCTCACCGCCATGAATGTGAAGCCCTAAAATCTCATTATTCTAACGACAAGACAACCCATAGCCCATGGCAGGATATAAAGAAACCCCCAGGCAGAAAATGATTGGTATGCTCTATTTAGTGCTTACCGCTCTGCTGGCACTCAATGTGTCAAAAGACATCTTAGATGCCTTTCTGGTGGTAAACGAAGGAATGACAAGCACCAACGAGCGTTTTTCGAGCAAGGTGGCCGGTGTTTACAGCCGCTTCGAAAGCCAATACAGCATGAATCCCGGCAAAGTTGGCGATTATTGGGAAAAAGCTCAGGAAGTCAGAAAAAAAAGCCGCGAACTGATTGATTATATCGAGAATGTGCAACTCGAAGTGATTGCTCAGTCCGAGAAAAAAAGCCCGGAAGAAGTCAAACAGCTTTATTACTACCCCATTCAGATTCCCGACCTGATGAACCCCGGACACATGGTAGAAAAAGGCGTACTCGACCTAGCAAAAGTGCCCACACGCGACAAATACGATGAAGCCACCAATTATATGATTGGCCAGAATAAAAATGGGAAAGCATACGAAATGGCCGGCAAAATTGAAGAATACCGCCAGTTTATCCTTGGAATCGTGGGTCAGCAACATGCCGATAAAATTGGTTTAAACACCAAAGAGGAATATAAAAGCGCCTCCGATACCAGCAAAGACTGGATGTATTACAACTTTTACCATACTATTTTGGCGGCCAATGTTACTATTTTGAACAAGATTATTTCCGAAGTGCAGAGTGCTGAGTTTGATGCCATCAACCGTTTGTACGAGAATATTTCGGAAAAAGACTTCAAGTTTGATAATATCTCGGCTAAGGTCATCCCCAACTCCACCTATATCTTAGCCGGTCAGAACTACGAGGCTCAGGTGTTGGTGGCTGCTTTTGACAGCAAGACACAGTCGGAAGTGAAGATTGTTCGTGGTGCTTCGAGTGTGAACGATGCCAATATTGGCGGAGCACAGGTAATTAAAAGTCAGAACGGTATTGTAAAGCTTCAGTTTCCCGGACAAAATGTTGGTCCTCAGCGTTATGCCGGCATCATCGAGATGCACGACCCGGTGACACAGGACATTATCCGTTATCCTTTTTCAGCCGAATACATTGTGGCACCCCCTTCGCTTACCGTGGCACCACTCAAGATGAACATTCTTTATTCCGGCCTGAAAAATCCTATTTCGATCAGTTCGCCCGGCATTCCCAACGAACAGATTGTTCCTTCGATTACCAAAGGAAAGATTACGCGTGCAGCCAATGGCACCTGGGAGGTGGAAGTACCCAGCAACGAGCGTACCACCACCATCAGTGCCGCCGCCAATGTTGAAGGCAAGAGCCTTCCCTTGGGCAGCTTCGAGTTCAGGGTGAAACGAGTTCCCGATCCCATTGCCAAAATTGCCGATATGACTGACGGTACCATCGAAAAAAACCGTCTGCTCGCTTCGCGCGCCATTATCCCCGAAATGATTGACTTCGATTTCGAGGGTTTCCATTTCGAGATTGTGTCGTACGAGCTGTCCACCTATCGCGGCACTGAGCTTCAACGCACCGGAACCGTGCGTGGCAACGTGTTTAACGATGCAGTAACCAACCTGATTAAAAACGCAAGCCGTGGCCAACGTCTTTATTTTGAACGTATCCAGGCCAAAGGACCCGATGGAACCATGCGTACACTCAACCCGATCAACTTAGAAATCAATTAACACCATAAGCATAGCCTATCATGAAAAAAATCATCCTCAGCTTGCTGACACTCCTCTTTGCCGTTTGGAGTAGCCTCAGCCTTCAGGCACAGATTACCGACGAGAAACCGTTAGATGGTCTGTTTGCCGACAATGGTATGATTGACAAAGACCCTATCCCTCTGCCATCAATCAGGGTTGCCGATGTAAGTTGGCAAAAAAGGGTTTGGCGCGAGATTGACTTTCGGCAAAAGCTCAATCAGCCTTTTTATTATCCTTTAGAATCGCACAACAACTGGCGCAGCTTCATCAATGTGGTGATGGATGGGCTGAAAGAACGCAAATTTAGGGCTTACGACATCAGCAATACTGATGAGCTATTGGTGCCAATCACCTATAACGAGATTATCGCCAAACAAACCGATACCAGCTTTGTGCGCGAACGGCGTCCCTATCCGCCCTACGAGGAATACGATACCATGATCGTAAGACAGTTCGACCCTTCAAAGGTGATGCGCCTCAGGCTCAAGGAAGACTGGTATTTCGACAAACAGCGCTCTCAGCTCATGGTTCGCATCATCGCTTTCTGTCCGGTGATGATTGTCGAGAAAGACGGCAAGGAGTTCACCCAGCCCCTTTTCTGGGTGTCGTATGACCAGTCGCGAAAGGTGATGGCCAAAGCACAAGTCTTCAACCGGCACAATGCTGCCGAACGCCGGACTTACGACGAGATATTCTTGAAAAGGATGTTTGACAGCTATGTCTATAAAGAGGAAAATGTGTATGACCGGCGCATCAACCAATATGCCACCGGATTGGATGCACTTTTAGAATCAGAACGTGTGAAGATGGACATCTTCAATTTCGAACACGACCTCTGGGAATATTAGCCTGTTGCCGACCTTTCCTGCATGAAAGAACATAAAGGCTGTCTTTTTTTTGAAGGCAGCCTTTTTTGTCATTGAAAAAAGCGGCGTATCTTAGCAGCCTGCCGGCATCAAAAGACCGGAACAAGAGAAAACCCCGCATGATCAGTCTTTTAGACAACAGTATCGAATTTCTGAAAGGAGTCGGCCCAAAAAAAGCACAAGTGCTTCTGAAAGAGCTGAAGGTAGCCACTTATGGCGATTTGCTGGTTTACTTTCCGTTCCGCTATGTGGACAAAAGCAAAATACACAAGACCGCTGAAATCACTGACGACACTGTTTATTATCAGCTTGTGGGCACAGTGAACAATCTGAAAGCGCACGGAGCACCGCGCACCACGCGCATCACCGCCATGCTCAACGACGACAGCGGCAGCATCGAGTTGGTTTGGTTCAAGGGATTAAGCTGGGTGAAGAACTATTTTCAACCCGGCCAACGCTATGTTGTTTTCGGCAAAGCTTCGGTTTTTAACAACAAGTTCAATTTTGTCCACCCCGACATTGAACTATTTAATCCTGCTGACTTCACCCTTGGCGAAAGCCTTCAGGGGGTATACAACACCAGCGAAGCCATGAAAAGCAGCGGCCTAGGCAGCAAACAGATTGCACGGCTGATTAAAACCATTCTTTTGCAGGTGAAAGGTACAATCCGCGAGGTACTTCCTCTCGAGATAATCAAAAAACATCATCTCCCCTCACGCGAAGAAGCCCTGTTTAATATTCATCTGCCGTCCGACAACGGCAGCTTGCGACAGGCCATTGACCGCATTAAACGAGAAGAATATTTTTTCTTTCAGTTGCAATTGATGCAGAACAAGATGCGTCGCAATGAGCTTGTGCGTGGCCTTCCTTTCGCTAAAGTGGGTGATCTTTTCAACGATTTTTACGCCCATCATCTCCCTTTTCAGTTAACCAATGCCCAAAAGCGGGTCATTCGCGAAATCCGTTCCGACCTTGGCTCTGGCAGGCAGATGAACCGTCTGCTTCAGGGCGATGTGGGAAGCGGCAAAACCATCGTAGCCCTCATGCTGATGCTCTTAGCTCTTGACAACGGCTATCAGGCGGCACTGATGGCTCCCACCGAGATTTTGGCCAATCAGCATTACGAATCGCTGCGGAATTTGCTCAAGGAGATGAGCATTACCGTAGGGTTACTCACAGGCTCCACTCGTCCGGCACGTCGCCGGGAGATTCACTCGAGCCTCAGCGATGGAAGCCTCCAAATCCTTATCGGAACTCATGCGCTGATTGAAGACAATGTGGTTTTTCGCTCGCTTGGCCTTGTCATCATTGACGAACAACACCGTTTTGGCGTAGCTCAGCGCGCCCGTATGTACGAAAAAAGCAGCAGGCCGCCCAATATCGTAGTGATGACAGCTACGCCAATCCCACGCACTCTTGCCATGACGCAATACGGCGACCTCGACTATTCTGTGATTGACGAAATGCCGCCCGGCCGTAAGCCTGTCGAAACGCTTCATCTCTATCACGAAAAAAGGCTAAGGCTCATCGGATTTATGAAAAAACAGATTGTGCTGGGCAGGCAGATTTATGTGGTGTATCCGCTCATTAAAGAGTCGGAAAAACTTGATCTTATCAATCTTGAAGAGGGCTATCAAACCTTGATGCGCGATTTTCCCGAGCCGCAATACCATATCGGTATGGTTCACGGGCAAATGAAGGCAGAAGACAAAGATTGGGAGATGCAACGCTTTGCCAGTGGTTTATCGCATATTTTGGTGGCCACTACGGTCATCGAAGTTGGGGTGAATGTTCCCAATGCCAGTGTGATGGTGATTGAACATGCCGACCGTTTTGGCCTTTCGCAGTTGCATCAGCTTCGCGGGCGCGTTGGCCGTGGAGCCGACCAATCGTACTGCATCCTGATGACTGATTTCAAGCTCAGCGCCGATGCGCGAAAACGCATTAAAACCATGGTGGAAACCAATGATGGTTTTAAGATTGCTGAGGCCGACCTTGAGCTTCGTGGCCCCGGCGACACGGCTGGCACGCGACAATCGGGCGCACTCGAGTTCAAACTTGGCAATTTAGCCACAGACGAGAAACTCATCCGCCAAGCCGTGGCCGATGTAGCTGACTTGCTCGAAAAAGACCCACGACTGCAATTACCTGAAAACGAGCCCACCTTGAAACATTTCGAGAAGCTCTTCAAAAAACAATTCGACTGGGGCATGATTGGCTAAATCAAATCCTAGTTAATGTTTTTTTGCAGAAAAAACCGCATCAAATGACTCCGACTTAACAGGTTTTACCTACTTTAGCCACCCTCACCATTGACTTATTCCATTATGCATCGCCTCTATCTTATTCTTTTACTGCTTATTACGGTTTCTGCCAGTTATGCGCAAACAGCATCGAACCCTTATAACCTGCCGTTGGTCAACAGTCCGGAAGCTTACCAAGCCTTGGTTTTGGCCGACAGCTCCAACAGAATGATTGATTTACAAGTGTTTATTCCTTCCATCGTGCTTGATATTCGATATGCCGGAAGCCATAATTTTACTCGGCAAAAGATTTATACCCAAGCACGGGCTTTTGTCCGTTGGCCGGTTGCCGAAGCCTTGCTGAAGGTTCAGCAATCCTTAGACAGCATTGGACTGGGACTCAAGATTTACGATGCTTACCGCCCTTATCAGGCAAGTTTAAAGTTTTTTGAAGTCTATCCCGACACCTTATTCGTTGCAGCTCCCTGGCAAGGATCGCGGCACAACCGCGGTGCAGCACTTGATGTGAGCCTGATTGACAAGAAAAGCGTCCTCGAAGTGCAGATGCCCACCAAATTCGATGATTTCAGTGCCGCCGCTGCCCCCGATTACAACAACCTGCCCGACCAGGCCCGACACAACCGGAAAATGCTCATTGACATCATGAAGAAACACGGATTCAGTGTTTATCCAACCGAATGGTGGCATTTTGATTTTCAAGGCTGGAAAAAATTCGGACTGCTCGACCTCTCTTTCGAACAACTCGACTGTCTTATCCGGGCTGAATAAAGCCGTCATTTTCCATCTCCAAACCGCCTTTTTAGGATCGTTTAACCCGAAAACTGCACACCGACCCCTATCTGACAAGGCAATACGCTTGGTTTGACCCTTTTTGTTAATTTCGCGGCTTGAAAACAGAAATATTGAACGACCTAGCATTGTTTTAAAATGGAGTATAATTTCACGGAAGTCGAAAAAAAATGGCAGAATTACTGGCGCGAGCATAAGGTTTACAAAGTGGACATTGACCACAGCAAACCGAAATATTATGTACTCGATATGTTTCCTTATCCTTCGGGCGCCGGCCTTCATGTGGGTCATCCGTTGGGGTATATCGCATCGGACATCTTCTCGCGCTACAAACGGTTGAAAGGGTTCAATGTGCTTCATCCGATGGGCTACGATGCCTTTGGACTACCGGCCGAGCAATACGCCATTCAAACCGGAACACATCCGGCCGTAACCACCGACAAAAATATTGAACGCTACCGTGAGCAATTAGATCGGATCGGCTTCTCGTTCGACTGGGATCGACAGGTAAAAACCTGCGACCCAAACTATTACAAATGGACCCAATGGACTTTTATCCGGCTTTTTGAATCGTGGTACAACAAACAAACCCAAGTTGCCGAACCCATTTCCAATTTGATTGCTCTTTTTGAGCAAAACGGCTCCGGCGGCATTGAAGCAGCCGCGCAGGCTCATCCTGCTTTTTCGGCTGACGAATGGGAAAATATGAACGAGCATCAGCGTCAAGAACTGTTGATGCACTATCGTTTAGCTTATCTGGCCGACACGGTTGTCAACTGGTGTCCGGCTTTGGGCACGGTATTGGCCAACGATGAGGTGAGCGAGGGTCTTTCGGTGAGGGGAGGCCATCCTGTTGAACGTAAAACCATGAAAAACTGGCTGCTGCGCATCACAGCATACGCTGACAGACTGCTCGATGGCTTAGAAACGATTGATTGGAGCGACTCGCTTAAAGACATCCAACGCAACTGGATTGGCCGTTCGGTGGGAGGCTCCCTGACGTTTGCGCTTGAAGACAACGCCCGCACCATCGAAGTGTTCACAACACGCCCCGACACTGTTTTTGGTGCGACTTTCATGGTGTTGGCTCCTGAGCATGAGCTCGTCCCACATATCACCACCGAGGCACAAAAAGCTGAAATTGACGACTATATCCTCTGTACCAAAAACCGCTCGGAGCGCGAACGTATGTCGGAGGTAAAGAAAGTGAGCGGAGCTTTTACCGGAACCTACGCCATCAATCCCTTCAATGGCGAACGTATTCCCGTATGGATTGCCGATTATGTGTTGATGGGATACGGAACAGGAGCCATCATGGCGGTTCCCGCGCACGACAGCCGCGACTTTGCCTTTGCTCGCCATTTCGGGCTTCCGATCGTTCAGGTGATTCAAAAGCCCGGTGAAGCCCTCAGCGACCCGGCAGGATGGGAGGAGTCGTTCGACTCGAAAGAAGGCATCGCTGTCAACTCGGGTTTCATCAACGGCCTCGAAGTGAAAGAGGCCATCCGGGCTGTGGTAGCCGAAGCCGAAAAACGAGGAATCGGAACAGCCCGCATCAACTATCGCCTGCGCGATGCCAATTTTAGTCGGCAACGTTACTGGGGCGAACCTTTCCCCATCTATTACAAAGACGGCCTTCCATATACCCTCAGCGAAGATCAGCTCCCATTGGAACTGCCCGATGTGGATGCCTTTTTGCCAACCGAAAGCGGTGAGGCACCGTTAGCAAGGGCAAAAAACTGGAAGTCGGCCGATGGTTACCCGCTGGAAACCAACACTATGCCCGGATTTGCCGGCTCAAGCGGTTATTATCTGCGCTACTTAGACCCACACAACAACGAACGCTATTTTTCGGCAGAAGCCGCCAACTATTGGCGAAATGTTGACCTCTATATGGGTGGTGCCGAACACGCCACCGGCCACCTCATCTATGCCCGTTTCTGGAATATGTTCCTGTTCGATCTGGGAATGGCTGTCGAAGAAGAACCTTTCCGGAAACTTATCAACCAAGGGATGATCCAAGGCCGTTCGAGCTTTGTGTACCGCATCGCCGCAACAAACACTTTTGTCAGCTATCACCTGCGAAAAGACTATGAAGTTCAGCCACTGCATGTTGACATCAGCCTTGTGCACAACGACCATCTGGATATTGAAGCCTTCAAGCAATGGCAGCCCCAGTTTGCCGACGCCGATTTCATTCTTGAAGATGGCAAGTACATCTGCGGCTGGGAAGTTGAAAAGATGTCGAAATCCAAATATAATGTTCAGAATCCCGATGATCTGATCGAAAAATATGGAGCCGACACCCTGCGGCTTTACGAAATGTTTCTGGGACCTGTGGAACAGTCGAAACCCTGGGATACTCAAGGTATTGAGGGCGTGTTTCGGTTTATTCGCAAGTTCTGGCGACTCTTCCATAACGATCAGAACGGATTTGAGCTGAGCAACGAACCTCCGTCGGAAAAAGAGTTAAAAGTGCTCCATAAAGCCATTCGCAAAGTTGAAGACGACATTGTGCGTTTCTCGTTCAACACTGCTGTCTCGGCTTTCATGATTTGCACCAACGAGCTGTCGGATCTCAAATGCAATAAGCGCGCTATTTTGGAGCCATTGACCCTGCTTATCTCGCCCTTTGCCCCGCATCTGGCCGAGGAGCTCTGGCATCGCTGTGGACATCAGACGAGCGTAGTGTTGCAGGCGTTTCCCGCCTTCGATGAGCGCTGGCTCGTCGAAGACAATTTTGCATATCCTGTTTCGTTCAACGGAAAAACACGCCTGAAATTGGAGCTCCCCGTCGCGCTACCCGTGGCTGAGCTTGAACAGCGCGTGCTGGCCAACGAAGAAATTCAGAAATGGACTGAAGGAAAAACGATACGCAAAGTGGTGATTGTGCCACAACGCATCATCAACATCGTGTTGGGATGAAACCATCTCACAACATAGGGATTTCACAGCTTTGGTTGAAGAAGGCATTGCTTTGCATTTCCTTGTGTTTCATCCTTTTACCCGCCTGCTCTTTTGCACAGGCGCGCAGCTTTCACCCAAATCAGGCTTTTGGCGAAGACGAATTTCTTCGCTATAGGGTGTATTACAGCTCTTTGATTACCGGTAATGTTACAGCCGGCGAAGCAACGATTGAGGTGAAAACAGCACGGAAACCCATGCACGGCAAAGAAGTCTGGAAAATTACCGGAAGCGGCGTCAGCAAAGGGGCTTTCAATTGGTTTTTTAAGGTGAAAGACCGTTTTGAATCTTATGTTGACAAAGACGCCATCATCCCTTACCTCTTTGTCAGACGCACACGTGAAGGCGATTATGTGAAGGATGATGATGTTTATTTTTATCATAACCAGAAAATCGCCACCAGCCGTACTGCAACCAAGGCAATCCCTTCCAATGTTCACGATTTCGTATCGGCTTTGTTTTTCATGCGGACGCTCAACCTTTCCGATTTCGACAGCGACAGCAGTTATTATCTCGACTTTTTCCTCGACGACTCGGTGTATGTGAGCAAGATTAAATATCTTGGAACGGAGGCCATCGAAACAGCAGCCGGCAGATTTCGTTGCCTGAAAATTGCCCCGATGATGGCTACCGGAAACGTATTTGCAAATGCCTATCCAATGTTTGTCTGGGTTACCGAC
>JBDHYV010000058.1:0-11976 GCA_039811545.1 Bacteroidales bacterium
CCCAGGTCAGACTCTTCACGAATGCTGAAGAGGATGAACCCACTTTTGTCAATGTAAAAAATGTCGTAGTAGCCATTGCGTCCGGCCAGATTTTTATATTCATCGCGTTGGACTGCTGTGATGTGGCGATAATCTTCGGAAGCTTTCAAGGCATCAAACTTCCCCTGATGGCTTGCAAGAGCACCATTGAGTTGTTTGATGAGGTTGACATCGTTTTTTTGAGAAGCGTTAAAATCCAGAAAATCAATGATCTCCTTAAAAAAAGTGTTGATGTATTCCTCGCGAAGTTGCGAACTCGTTTGCAGCGATTTTTCGGCTACGATGGTCAGGCCGTGGTAGGCATTAAGGAAGTTGATGAAGCTGATAGAGGCCAGCGGAATAATAGATATGGCCAGAAACCAGATTAGCAGCGACTTGCCAACACCGATGTAGCGCCATGAGCGGAAAGAATATTTGAGTTTTTCCCAGGTTGAGGCTTTGTTGTAGTCTATGTTGTCCATTGCATTTGGGTCTGTGGTATTTAGCCGGATTATTCTTTTGGCCTAAAAGCTTGCTTTTTAGCAACATGGAGCTGTTAGCAAATTCCGTTGATGCTGCTGTTGTGGATAATTTAGTTTATGAAATGAGGGTAAAACGTTCGATGGTTTCGTAGAGTTCGCTGGGATTTACCGGTTTTGAGATATAATAGTCCATTCCGGCGGCAAGACATTTCTCGCGGTCGCCCACCATGGCGTGCGCTGTCATGGCAATGATGGGGGTGTGGTACGATTTGTCTTTTTCGGCAATTCGGATGTTGCGCGTAGCATCAAAACCGTCCATCTCGGGCATCTGAACATCCATCAATATCAGGTCGAAACGTTGAGTGGCTGCGGCTTCAAAAGCTATACGGCCATTTTCGGCAACTTTCACAATCCAGCCTTTTTTCTCTAAAAGCTGAACCACAATCTTGCGGTTAATCACTTGATCTTCAGCAACGAGTATGTTGAGTTTACGTGATTGGTCCGTTTTTTCATCGTGCTGAGCCTGAAGATGGCCGGCATTGCTGGATTGTTTGCCAAAACGGCTCACAAAAAGTTGTTTCAGATTGTTTTGAAGTAGTGGTTTGGTGAGAAACACTTGATTTTCACGGCTTTTCACCTTCAGTACTTCGATGTTGGCCTTGCTGGGCGAGAGCAGAATGATTTCGGGCAGGTTTTCTTCACCAAATTCTGAGCGCAGGGTTTCGGCGGCTTCAAAACCATTCATCGAACGCAGATAGTAATCCACCAGAATAAGGTCGAATTTTTCATGCTTCAAAAGGCCGATGCAGTCGTTGCAATTCTCTGTAAACGTATGCTTTATGCCCCAGAAACTGAGAATCTCCGAAAGTACACGGTTGCTTCTTTCGTGCTCGTCAATTATCAGGATATGATAATCATTGTTGGGTTTTTGCAGTTCAAGCTTCCAGGGATTTTCTCTCTGGTCGCCGGCCATCAGGTTGAGTTTGAAGAAGAAGCGGCTTCCTTGACCGAGCTGGCTTTCTACTTTGATGATGCCTCCCATGAAGTTGACCAATCGCTGGGAGATGGTAAGCCCAAGTCCGGTGCCGCCATGCGTGCGCGTGGTTGAGGTATCAACCTGTTGATATGACTGAAATAGTCGGTTGAGTTTTTCCTTCGGGATGCCGATACCGGTGTCTTCAACAGAAAATTCGAGGCTCACCTGCTCTTCGATATGGTCGAGCATCTTGATTTGGATGCCTACCATTCCTTCTTCGGTAAATTTGATGGCGTTGCTTAGCAAGTTAATCAGGATTTGACGGATACGTAAGGGGTCGCCAATGAGAATATCGGGAAGGTCGGGTGTAATGTCGCAGATAAATTCGAGTTTTTCCTGAAAAATCTTGACCGATAGCAGGTTAACAATCTTCTCTATGACATCGCGGATGCTGAATTCTATCTCTTCGAGCTCGAGCTTATCGGCCTCAATTTTGGAAATATCAAGGATTTCGTTGATGATTTCTAATAGCGATTCGCCCGATGTTCGGATGTCGAGAAGACGCTCTTTATGCGTTGGCTTGAGGTCTTCGTCCATCAAACCCAGATCGGCTAATCCGATAATGCCGTTCAGTGGCGTACGGATTTCGTGGCTCATCGTGGCTAAAAAAGCACTTTTTGCCAGCGTGGCTTCTTCGGCAATGACACGGGCGTTGCTCAGCTCCTCCACAGTCTTCTCAAGTTTGCGCGTGGTTTCCTCAAGTTTGTTTTTGTGCTGAAAAAACTCGATAAACGCCTTTATTTTACTTTGAAGTATCTCTAAATCAAGAGGTTTGTATAGATAGTCAACAGCTCCGGTTTCGTAACCTTTGAAAATGTGCTGCCGCTGTTTGCTGATGGCCGTCACAAAAATGATGGGAATGTATTTGGTGCGTTCGGAGCTGCGCATAATTTCGGCCACCTCGAAACCGTCCATTCCGGGCATCTGAACGTCCATCAGCACTAAGGCCACATTGTGTTCAAGCATGATGCGTAAGGCTTCGTTGCCCGAACTGGCTTTGAGCAGGTTCAGCTCGTCGCTCTCCAGAATGCCTTCTAATGTGAGCAGGTTTTCCGGACGGTCGTCAACAATGAGAATGTTAAATTTTGGTTGCTGGCTCATAAGGTTTTTTGTGTTTCGTTATTGGTAGCAAATATACAAATACTCGTTGCAGTAACAAAAGTTAGACCCATTGAGTGCTTTTTTTTCCGCGACGACAAATATTGGCATACGGACAAAATCCGCACGCTGTGTCATCGGCTGTCTGGCCGAAAGTCGTCAGCGGGTCAAGAATGGCGGTGGCTGTTTCGGTAAGGAATGTGTCAACGTCATCGCAAAAACTGGCGACGTTGCCCTGATGTGGAAGCCGGGCTTCGATCATGCTGCCGGAAGCTTTGCTTAAACTGAACAGAAAGGCTTCGGGGAAAATTGGAGAGCCCTCGTTGTTTTTTAACCATAGCCAGGAATAAAGAGCCAGTTGAAGACCTTTTGCTTTCTTAAGATCATTATAACCTTCTTTGTCGTCTATGCGTATTTCGTTTTGTTCAGTTTTCCCTGTTTTGTAATCAATAATTCGCAACACGTTGTTAATCATGTCAATGCGGTCAATAGTTCCTTTTATTTTTACAGATTGCATAAGGGCTTCAACCTGCCATTCTAATTGTTTTTCTTGTTGCGATATTATCAATTTACCATTTTTGACTGTTTCCATATCGGCATTCAGCAGGTTGTTGACAAAACGCTGAGCCACCATAAAATTGATCTTGTTCATTCCCTCTTCCAGCCCTACGCCGGGAAGTTCGGTGTCGAAAGCCTCACGTAGCTGGTCATCAGCATTGGTCATCACCATTTTGATCATCTCTTTTGAGAGCGTTTGATTGAGAAAGGGCTTGTAGAGGTTTTCGATAGTCCGGTGGACGATATTTCCCATCTGCCTGAAGGTGATACCACTGTCAGCCGGATCGGGTTCCTTGATTCCAAGGATGTCATTCAGACAAAATTTTAGTGGACAGGACAGAAAACGCGAAATGCTGGTCGGCGAGAGCCCATTAGTCATCCTTTGTCGGATTTTTTCGATGATTTGCGGACTTTTTTCAATGGCGATGGTGCGTTGTGCGGATTGCGCCTCTGCTTTGAGGGCAAACGTCATTTCGGTGATGCTAATCTGTGGATTCAGCACTTTGAGCTCGTGTTTGATCTGAAGTAAAAACCGGCTCATCTCGCCTTTGCCAAACTCATCGCCCTCTGCGTTGTAGTATAGATATATGGTGCTGGCATTCTGGATGAGATGAAAAAAATGGAAGGCAAACACCGACTGGCTGTCGTTTCGTGTGGGAAGGCCGAATGTCGTGCGAATGTCGGAAGGAATTAGCGAATGTTGATGGGTGTTGCGTGGCAGAATCCCTTCGTTAGCGGCGAGCAGATGTACGGTGTCGAATGAGAGGTTGCGGCTTTCGAGCAAGCCCATCAGTTGAAGCCCTTCTAATGGTTCACCGATAAAGGCCATGCTCTGGTTTGCTGCAAGCTGCCGTAACAGAGGTTCGACCCAAAGGGTAGCAGGCACATTGGGATATTGTTTGGCAATTTTGAGTGCCTGAAGCAGAAGACGTTGCGCGATAATCGTCTGGTTAGAAGCCATGACCATTGCATCAGCATTGGGCAAAAGTGCGATCTGCTGCCCGAGGAGCCTGAAAAGTTCTATATGCTTCTCGAGCTGTGCTTCCGATGTGACGGCCGGCTTCGTGAGTTGCTCAATAAGCTTCCCAAGAAAGGGGTCGGCAGCAGTGGCAAGCTCTCCAAACCGTGTTGGACTCACATAAGGATTGCCTTCTGAAAGTAGTTGAGCACCAAAGCGGATGATGGCCGACTGTGCCTGCATATTAATGGAAGCAAAGACAAGGTCGTGCTGTATGATGCTCAACAACTGGGAGAGTGGGATTGTCTCAGGCTTTTGTCGCCTGCTCATCCGCTTTTCAAGGCTCATCACTGCCATCAGCAGACTGAAAGCTTGCGACGAAACGAAAGGCAGCCCCATCGTTACGTTGAAAACTCCCAATTTGTCGGGGATGCTGTTTAGCACCGGAAAAATCATGTTTTCGTCGGCTAGCACCACCGCTGTAGAAAGTCCATTGTTGTTGTCGGGCAACCGATTAAGTATCTCGCCCATAGCCTTAGCCTGTCCTACCTGTCCGGCTGCGGCAACAAAGAAGATGTCTTTTTTCTCACCGAGGAGTTTGTTGCCAGTCCATTCCTCGCTGATCTGCCTGTTTCTCTTTCTAAGTCGCCTGAACGAGGCTCCGGCTTCATGGAAACCGAAGCGGTTTTCATTTATATAATAGGTGTCGAAATCCCAGCGCAGCTCGGCCAGATTGTTTTCTATTAGCGTGAGTACTATTTTTTCTTCGGCCGGACTGAAAGCGTTGAAACCTGCAAAGACAGTAAAACGATTTTCTGTGCGTGCCAACAGTGCCGGTGTTTCCATCGTTGCCAGTTGGCGTGCGATGGCACCCGACGAAGCGGCTTTGTTTTCGCCCATACGGCTGTGAAGAAAGGCATAATATTCGCCAAATGATTGGAAAAACCTCAGATAGTTCTGTTCGTAAGTTGTGAGTTGACTCCCATCGGGATGCCAGAGTTCAAGTGCCTTTGCCTCGGAGAGATAAGCAAACAACGCCTTGGTCTCGGCAAGATGGTGGTCAATCTCGTCAAACTCTTTCACCAACTGTGCGGCATAACTTAAGAAACTTGGGTTTGGTGTGCCGGTTCGCGACTCAAAATCCATCAAATCAAGTATCAGTGAAAGTGGATCGGCTTGCTGAATGCCAGCCCAGCGACCGAAAATCTCTTCAATAGAATAAATCTGTGGCATCCAGATGGCTTTTTTTGCCTTTCGGACGAGCTCCTGCCTGAGAAAAAGCCCTGCCCTTTTGTTCGGAAAAACAATATTTAGCCCATCGGTGCGGCCCTCGAAAGTGTCAAGCACCCAGCCGGCAAGTTGTTGGATAAAATCGCTGTTGTTCATTGTTTTTGCTGCCGGATAAATTCTTCAATATTTTCAACTTCTTCGGCCTTACCTAAGTCGAACCACCAACCTCCGTTTTCGGTAATTCCCACAATGGGATGATGGGTTGCAAGCTTCAGATAAAGGTCAATAATAGAACAGGGCTTGATTTCCAATCCTTTAAATAGAGCAGGGCGCACAAAATGAATTCCGCTGAAAGCAAATCGGGTTTCACCGAATATTGCATCACCGAACACGTTGTGTCGTAAGCCTTTACTCTGGTCTTCCCAGCCTGAGAGCCGCATTTCTTTATCGAAAATGAGTTTGCGACTGCTCGGCCGATTGCGTACAACTAAAGCTGCCATGGCGTTACGCCGTTCAAATTGCATTGCCAGACGATGTAGGTCGAAATTGTGTAGAATATCTACATTGTGGATGAGGACAGTTGCGTTTTCGGGAAAGAGCGGTAAAGCTTGGAGAACAGCTCCGCCGGTATCCATCAGTTGTAAACTCTCGTCCGAGATAAGGATGTGCAGCCCATAGTCATACGAAGCCAGATGATCTTTCAATTGTGTTGCATGATGATGAACGTTTACTACTACATGGGTATATCCGTTCAAGGCTAATTTTTCGAGCAGACGGGCGATAAGGCTTTTTCCGGCAATTTCGAGCAATGCTTTTGGACGGTCGGTGGTGAGCACTTTCAACCGGCTTCCCAATCCGGCAGCCAGAACAAAGGCCCAACGTTCGTTCGCAATATTTTCTCTGACGGTCATAAAAAAATCACCTTATTCGTTTTGTTGTTCGTTGTGGAAGGTGGTTACCCTCACATCAGGAAAAGTTTTTTGTAACCAGGCACTCAACTGAGAGGCACAATACACCGAGCGGTGCCGGCCGCCTGTACAGCCAAAATTCACCATCAGGTGATTGAATTTCCGGCTTGTATAATCGTTAACAGCCTGTTGTACAATAGATTTAACGTTATTTAAAAAATGTGTAACGGCTTCTTCGTTTTCCAAAAAACAGATCACTTCCCTGTCGAGGCCTGTGAGGCAGGCAAATTCGGGCTTGCGTCCGGGATTGGGCAAAATACGGCAGTCAAAAACAAAACCGCCTCCATTGCCGCTCGTATCGGTGGGGATACCTCTATTCAAATAAGAAAAACTCGTAACCCTGACGTGGAGCCCCTCAGCCAAAGGTGTTTCAGAAAGGGGATAAATACTTCTCAGACGATCCATCTGCGCAATCAGCATCTTCAGTTGCTGATAGGTTTTGGGCAGGGGATGTGCATTGGCGAGATTCTCAAGCTCGTTCAACGCATAGGGGATGCTTTGTAGAAAATGAGCTTTGTGTTGTACCAACCCGCGAAAACCATAAGCTCCAAGTACTTGGAAAAGACGTAGATAGATAAACCAGGGGAGATTTATGAGGAAATTTTCAGCGGCTTTTGGGTTTTTTTGTGCAAGTTGTTCGACGTAAAACTCCAAAAGACGTTGACGTAAAGGAGCCGGTAGAGCTGCCTTCACCTGAAACAGTAAAGAAACCGGATCATAAGGAAGTGGGCCTTTGCGTATTCCTTGAAAATCAATGTAATAAAGCTCTCCGTCGTGAAGTTGGATATTCCGCGACTGAAAATCGCGATACATCAGGAAGTCGTCCGGTATATGGCTCATCTGTCCGGCAAAAACATCAAATTCCCTGAGCAGTTGTGGTTCGTTAAAATGCAACTGCGGATGTTGTCTGACAAAATAATAATAGAAATAGTTCAAGTCGGCCAGCATAGCATCATGGCCATAACGGCTATCGGGCCAGCAAACGGAATAATCCATGTTCTGATGGGCAACAACCTGCATTTCAACCAGATCGCTAAGTGCTTTGCGGTAAAAAGGCTCAACGATTGTTTCAAAATCTGGCTCTCCCTGATGTTTTCCGATGAAGCCAAACAAGCTGTTATCCCCCACATCTTGTTGAAGATAGCACGTGTGGTCGTCAGAAATGGAGTAAATCTCCGGCACGCGGATTCCACTTCGGGCAAGTGCCTTTTGGATGCTGAAAAATGCCTGATTTTCTTCTTTTTGAAGATTGATTGTGCCAATGGCGCTTTGGCTGTTGTTCCAAAGGCGGTAGTATTTTCGTGTCGAACCACCCGACGACAATGGTTTGATATATTGGGCTTTAATCCCAAAATACTGTTCAAAAAGCTGATGGAGTTGGCACTCTAAAAAGGCAGTCTGCATGGGCGATGTTGGCATTTTACGACAAAAATACACGCTTTTAGTCAAAGATTTTTGCTTTTTCCTTTTCCTTATAGCCTTGCTTTTTGATGGTCTGACAGAAATCCGTATTTTTGCCTGAATTAAATTAAAACATTTCATCATGGAAACAAGTTCACAAGCCGTTCAGATATTGAAGATGGCGATTTTGCTCGAACGCAGGGGCAAGGCTTTTTATTCGCAAGTTGCAGGCCAGACGAAAAGTCCGGCAGTAAAACAGATTTTCGAGATGCTTGCCGAAGAGGAGAATGCACATATCGGCTTTTTGTCGCGTCAGTTTGCGCATTACGATAAAACCAATGTTTTTTTGGATGTAGATATTGCCGACGATGCTCCCGATGCACAGGCTGTGTTGAAATTGGCCGAAAACCTAAAGAGTGAAATCTCGGCTGCCAGCTACGAAGCCGCCGCCATCTCGGCTGCCATAGATTTTGAAAACAAAGCCATCGAGCTCTATTCCAAAAGAGCCGAAGAAGCCGCAGATCAGAACGAAAAGGCCGTTTATCAGATGCTTGCCGACTGGGAGAAAAAACATCACCATCTTCTTTACAAAATGGGTGAGGATTTGAAAGAAGACATTTGGAACGACAATAATTTCTGGCCTTTCTAAAACACAGCCCCCTTTTTTGGTGATTTGTTGGTCTCGAAAGGATTATACTTTTTCTTAAATCTAATAAAATGAATCAAGATTACGAAGGATTCAACTCCTTGGCTGTACATGCCGGCCTCATCAACGATGCGCAGGGCAGTGCAGTGGCTCCAATTTATCAAACCTCTACTTTCAGGTTTAACGATGCCGACCACGGTGCACGTTGTTTTGCCGGTGAAGACAGCGGATATATATACACCCGTATTGGCAATCCCACCATTGGCGATCTGGAACACGCCGTCGCCCGATTGGAGAATGGCTACGGCAGCATTGCGGCCAGCTCGGGCATGGCTGCGGTGAATATGGTGTATCTTGCTTTTCTCGGTCAGGGGAAACACCTTGTAGCCCACAACTCGCTTTATGGCCCTTCGCGTGGCGTCATCGAGAGCTTATATGTACGCTTTGGCGTTGAGTCCACCTTTGTGGATGCCACCAATGCCACCAATGTGGCAAATGCCATTCGGCCCAACACAAGCCTCATTTATTTAGAAACACCGGCAAATCCAACCATGGGAATTACCGACCTTGAGGCCGTGGTGAAAATCGCCCAAAAACATCAAATTCCCGTTTGTGTTGACAACACCTTTTGCAGCCCTTATCTTCAGCAGCCTTTCGATTTTGGCGTGGATATGGTGTTACATTCTATGACCAAATTCATCAACGGCCATGCCGATATTGTTGCCGGTATTGTAGTGGCCCGCACCCGAGAGATTTACGACAAGCTTCGCCCCGTAATGGTCAATATGGGTTTCAATATGGATCCGCATCAGGCCTGGCTCACGCGCCGTGGACTGAAAACACTGGGAATACGCATTGACCGTGCGCAGGAAAATGCCATCAAAGTGGCAGCTTTCTTAGAAAACCATCCTAAAGTGCAGTGGGTTCTTTATCCCGGATTGCCCTCACACCCACAATATGAGCTTGGTAAACGACAGATGAAAGGACCCGGAACGATGATCAGTTTTGGGCTGCATGGCGGATTGGAGGCCGGCAAACGAATGATGAACAGCGTGCAATTAGCTTTACTGGCCGTATCGCTTGGCGGCATCGAAACATTGATTCAGCATCCCGCAAGCATGACACATTCCAAACTCACGAAGGAAGCCCGATTGGCCGCCGGCATCAGCGATGGATTGGTGAGGCTTTCGGTGGGCATTGAAAATGTGGACGATATCATTGCCGACCTTAATCAGGCCCTCGAAAAGGCCTAATGGAGGCCACTCGACCAGCAGTGAGTCGGAAAATGGCTGTAACAGAATAAAATGTATTGAAAAAGAAGGCTGAAAAGTCAAAAGATTTCTAAATTTGCACCCCTATTTGTAACGAACCCATATCGGGTAGGATGGCCGTTGAACCGGAAAACCTGATAAATGCTTAACATTTTTAATCTATTGTAATGGAAAACAGTGAATTGACCAATCTCAATCCCGAAGAACAAATGATCGGTAACGAGAACATCCCGGCTTCGCAGGAAGCCCCCGAATTAGGTGAAACCCCGCAGGAAACGCCCGTAACCGAGCTGCCTCAGCAGATTTCGGACGAAGAAAAGCAAAGGATTGAACACCTTATTCAACCCAACCAGCTTCCAAATAGCAATGAAACAGAACAAGTTGAAATGAAGGAAGAAGTCGAGGCAGAGCCGGCTGTGGCAGTTGAAGCCCCAGTGGAAGAGCCTATGCAAACCAAACC
This sequence comes from Bacteroidales bacterium, assembly GCA_039811545.1. Lineage (GTDB taxonomy): Bacteria > Bacteroidota > Bacteroidia > Bacteroidales > F082 > JALNZU01. Next base: position 10,127 of record JBDHYV010000058.1, read on the forward strand.
TCTTCCCGAAGCCGTCGTAGCCGATGAATCCGACGTAAGTCATTTGATTGATGAAGAAACTGCCGAAGAAATCGAGGCCGTCAGCGAACATGACTTTGCCGGCCTTAACAAGCTTCAGCTCGTTGAGATGCTCGAAGAAACCGTAAAAGAACAGGATGTTACAAAGATTAAAAATCAGGTAGCTGCAATAAAAGTCTTTTTCCTCAAGCTGAACAAAGAGGATATTGACCAGGAACTCGATCAGTTTATAGCCGATGGCGGCGAGCGCGAATCGTTCGCACATATTGACGACCCGCTCGAAATCAGATTCAAAGCTGCCTTTAACCAATACAAAGAAAATAAAGCCCGATTCAACGAGAGCCTCGAACGTCAGAAGCAATCTAACCTTAGTCAGAAACAGGCTATCCTCGAAGAACTCAAGAACCTCATCTCATCGGAAGAGACACTGAAAAAGACTTACGATGAGTTTAAAGTATTGCAGGACAGATGGAAAGAGATTGGACAGGTTCCGGCAGGGGAGATTACCAATCTGTGGAACAACTATCATTTCCTTGTTGAAAAATTCTTCGACAAAGTGAAGATCAATCGTGAGCTTCGCGACCTCGACATGAAAAAGAACCTTGAGGCTAAGATCGAGCTTTGCGAAAAGACCGAAGAACTGCTACTCGAAACTTCGGTTGTGAAAGCATTCAAACTGCTCCAGAAATTCCACGAAGACTGGAAAGAAATTGGTCCAGTTCCGCAGGAACAGAAAGAGGAAGTGTGGGAGCGTTTCAAAACAGCTACCGATAAAATCAATGCCATCCGCCGCGATCACTACTCGAAGATTCAGGATGAGTTGCAGCACAACTACGAAGCCAAGGTGGCCCTGAGCGAGAAGGCCGAAGAGATTGCTGGAGAAAGTCCTGACAGCATCAACGGCTGGATGAAAAAATCGGACGAGATGCGCGACCTCTTCAAACTTTGGCGTGCCATTGGTCAGACCCCTAAAAAACAGGGCGACGAGATATGGAACCGTTTCAAAGCAGCGATGGACAACTTCTTCGAGACTAAGAAGGAGTATTTCGGAAAACTGAAAGACCAGCAGATCGAAAACTTCAACCGCAAGCTCGACCTCTGTGTGCAGGCCGAAGCCCTGCTCGAAAGCAACGAATGGCGCAAAGCTACCGACCAGTTCAAAGCACTGCAGGAAGAGTGGAAGAAAATTGGGCCGGTGCCACGCAAAAACTCCGATAAAATCTGGAAACGTTTCAGGGGAGCCTGCGACGAGTTTTTCAAGAAAAAATCAGATCATTTTTCCGGCATCAAAGACCGTGAAGAAGAGAACTTAGCCAAAAAACGCGAGTTGATCGAAAAAGTTAGCACTTTTGAAGTGAAGGCCGACCGCGCCGAAAACCTCGACAGCCTGAAAGCACTTCAGCGCGCCTGGATGGAAATTGGTCATGTGCCTATCAAACTCAAAGACCAGCTTTATGCCGATTACCGTGCTGCCATTGACAAACTATTCGAGAAAATGAAGCTGACCGAACAGGAAAAAGCAGCTGCACATTATCAGCATACCATCAACACCCTGCGCGAAGATCCCGACTCGGGCGATAAACTCAGAAGAGAACGCAACAACCTGTCAACAAAAATCCAAAAACTCAAAGAGGAAATCATGCTGTTGGAAAACAATATCGGATTCTTCTCGAGCAGCAAACAGGCCGGGCTGATGCGCGCCGAATACGAGAAAAAAATTGAAAGAGCAAATGCAGAAGTGAAACTGCTTGAGGCTAAAGTTAAAATGCTGAAGGATTAACCTTCTTTCAATTAAAAAAAAAAAGGCTCCCGCAAGGAGCCTTTTTTTTTGA
>JBDHYV010000059.1:0-11915 GCA_039811545.1 Bacteroidales bacterium
TAGTTTTGTATTGGCCGGCCGAAATCTGGCTGTTGCGTTCGTCTAATCGCCGCAGGGTGGTCACGTCGGTACGGAATCCAAGATCGAGTTTAAGAATCAGGTCGTTGGTGGTGCGCGTTCCCTTGCCACCGGTGAGGCCCGAGATCATCAAAGCTAAGTTTTTAAAACGGTAACCTGTGCCGATAATAAATTCCTGACCCACCACTTCGGTAAGCTGGTTGTTGATGAAACTCATGGTCAAATTACGTTGTTTCTTAAACTCCACACGAGCGGTAAGGCTATTCTGGAACCCCACATCAATACCCAACAGAGGCGAATATTGCTCGGTGATCACAATCTGCCCCATATCGTATTTTCCGATGTAAACATTGCTGTTTTTGTAGGTTTTGGTCAGGTCGTTCGTGTCGTAATCCACATTGGTGCGCCACGAGTTGAGGCTGTAGGTTGAGCGGTAGGCGTGGGTGATATTGACAGATTTGAATATTTTCTGAACTGCCGGGATGGTGCCAAGGCCGTTGTAGCTGAAGTTCCAGTTGGGCAACGGGAATTTTGGGAAGGGGTTGAGTTTGATGGTATTGGCATCTTTTCCGCTATATGCCGCCACAAAGGAATGTAGCACAACATTTTGAGCAATGGCGGTATAGCCATAAGGGAAATAGTCGCGGCCAACGGAGTCGTACACAAATTGTTCGCCCTGACTGACCCATTGTGGGTTTTCGTAGGCTAAGCGTTGGGCAATAATTTTGCGGTTGGCGATCATCTTGTTGAAGAGTTGTGACTCTTCGTCGCGTCCTGCTTTCACGAAAGAGGTGTTCCACAAGCCGTAGGAGATAGTGAATCCACCGGTTTCCAAAGGTGAATAGGAATGGAAAACGCCTGCCGAGTCGGCTCTGAAATATTCAGAAAAGTTGAACGACATGGTTCGGTCGGCGGTGACATCAATTTTCATACCGGGCACGGGTTCCAGATTGATTCTGTAGCCGAAAGTTTCGGTGCGTTTCTTTGCAAAGGCCTGATTGATAAGGGAGTCGGGCGAGAGCCATCCGCTATTTATAGCTTTGCTTCTGATGTCGGTTTCGCTACCTAAAACGAAACCGTAACCGGGAGCCATTTTCGACATATTGAGCCCGAGGATGTCGGGTTCGGGCATAAATCCGGGCAAGAAAATGCCGTTGTTTTGCGAATAGGTGATATTGCCACGTTTCACGCTCATTGCGAGCTTAAGGATTTCGTCGCCAACAAGCTTAAAGTAATTGACATCAGGTTTTTTATTAGTGGTGTCGGCCACCTTGGTGTCATCGGGTCGTTCGGGTTCGGGTCGGCCTCCGGGTCGGCCGGCACTGCCCGGACGCGGCATGGCGCCACCGCCTCTTGCAGGCCGCTTGGGAGTGTTGAGCTTCTGGAAATAACCCACTTTGTTATATAGTCGCAGAAAATCAACCGTACCATTGAGCTGTTTGGTGTTTTGATTTTCGATGTTGTTACCCACCCTATCCTGTACCGATAGCGGCGAGGCCGTCCAGGTGTACATGCCCTGATAGCCGGCGGTGGCACTGATCCAGTTAAAAAGCGGGATTTTGTTGATGGGGATGCTGTAATTCACTTTAACCGATTGGTTATAACGCGTTTTGCGTCCCAAACTAAGCAGACTGTTCCAGATGGTGTCGTGCCGCATGCGGTATTCCTCGGTGCCACGGTCGGGGTTTCCCGCAGGCTCGTAGATATAGGCATTGGCTCCGGCTGAATAGTCGAGGGTGATACTACGGGTGAGGTCGAATTTGAAATCATAGTTGCGCGTCCAGGTCCACTGCCGGGCAAAAATGGGATAGGTGATGATGTCGCCTTCGCTCTTATTGCGGAATTTCTTTTCGTTGTCCTGGCGGTTCATCTCTGAGCGAAAAGCCAAGTTGCGCGGCAGATAATAGAAGTTGATGTCTTTGATCAACTGCATGATGGGTTTGGAAGCCCATTTGGATTTCAGGAAGGGTTGGACGTTTATGGGGTTGGTGTTGAAATTGAAACCAAGCCCGCCACGATAGAGCAGACGACGATCGTATTCCACATCCACATTGCGCTGGAAAAACTCACTATAAGAATAGGATAAGTTCCAGTTTTCGATGTCGTAGATGCGCGATTTGGTAGCCTGATTTCCGACTTTTTCTTTTCTGACATTGATAAAGTTGATGTTTTTCCTGCGGACAAAGTCGTTGGTCAGTCCTCTGATGGAGTCCTTTTCCGCTTTCGTGTCGAATGACTGTAGGAAGTCGGCTTGTTTCACGTCAGGATCCAGCGGATTATATTCGGGGCGGATGTGGGTTTGGCCATAGTCGAAGTGCATTGGCAGTTTAATTCCGGCTTTTTCGGGAAGTATTTTGCCTAAGTCAATATCGGTTGATACATCAAAGGACGAGGTAGCTTCCAGAGGTGTTTCGTTCACCTTCATTTCGAGGCTTCCGAAGCCGGAGGTGGTATGTGCGCCGGTGACGATGATACGCCCTAAGTCGGCAAGCACGGTTTCGGCTCGTGCGGTGGCCGCCAAGCCGCCCGTGTTTTTAAAATCGGTAACCCGAAGCTCGTTCACCCAGATGATAGCACTCTTTGGCTGCCCATCGTCGGTGCTACTGGTCAGGTTGAGCTGCTTGGGATTGCGAATGCCGATCATCACACCTTTCACATCGCTGATGTTGGGATTTCCAATGACCCTTATCCGATGGCTACCTTGCATCTCTTGATAAGGATAATTGAGCCGGATATCGGAATTGGGATTGCGCATGGCAATGTTACGATTTTCCTTGACTTTTACCAATGCCTCCAAGTCAATTTCAAAATTGTTGGCATCAGGCCAGATTTTTATATCTTGGGTGTACGATGTGCCCCAATCCGTAAAGGTGAGCGGAATTTCGTATTCGTAATAGTTTTCGGTGAAGTCGGCACCCAGCCGGATGAATGCAGTCAGTTCGGTATTGCGGAGTTCTTGGCCTTCAAAGAGATGTTCGGCATGCACATACATTTTCAGTTTACGATAGTGGCGAAAATCGAACTCAGTAGTTTTGTAGGCAGCCCGTGCGTCGCCATCGAGCAGATTGACCACTGTGAGCTGCATGGCTTGTTCGTTGAGGCGTACAAGGCTGGTGGTTCCATAATTGGTTTCACGTTCGATGCCTGGAGGAATCACATAAGGGATTGGTGTGCGACGGCCATTTTCTTCGATGTTGACAGCCGAAATATCAAACTTGGTTTGATTTTGATCATCGTTCACAATGTATTCGCCCGGAGCTTGCAAAGCCTGGCGATATTTGCGCCATTCGCCGCGGACGAGTTCCAATGTGGCAAAACGAGCCACGACGGGTTTTTCGAATCCGCGCATATACATACGGATGAAACGGATGGAGCGGAAATCCTGAATGTTGCCAATCACCTTCTGGGGCTGACTGACAGGAACGCGGAACTGATACCATCTCACTTCGCCGGTTCCACCTTTGGCCAATGGAATGCCGGTAGCTTCACGAATGTCGGCAATATAGTTTTCGCCCACCTTCATATTGTTGGGATCGAGCTTGATGCGGTACTGGAAATAGCGTTCAGCTTCGCTCAGGGTATTGTCGCGGTTGATGTCTTCCACGTTGGGCACCGAAGTAGCACTAGTAGGATAAGCTTCGGTGTTTTGTTCATCGGTGGGAGAGTTGCCATCGGGGCCGTTGAAGTTTTTGTAGCGTTCGAGCAGGCTGCTGTAGCGTTCGTCTGTATCTAAATGTGATCCCCTGAAATATTGGAAGTCGTCAGCCGAAGGGTCGGCCAGTGCAATGGTGTAGGCCAATGAGTTTTCGCCAAATTGTTGGCGTATGGCTTCGAGGTAGTCGGCTCTGAAACTGCGCTCGTCTTGATTGCGCAAGCCATCGTAACCCACGTCCTGAAAAGCGCGTGAACCCGGTATGTTGCTAAACGATTCAACTAAGGCCTGCATAGTAGGAACACGCCCCCAGATGGTGGTATCAACATTGGTAACTGCCTCGGAAGTGGGCAGACCGTTTTCGTAGAAACGCCTGCCATCGCGGAGGATGTCTTCCGACACATCACCGAGGTTGATATACAGTTCCCCGCTGTTGTTGGCTTCCTCGGCAAAGGGATCCATCATCCAGAATTCGATGTATTCGATGTTGGTGGCTTCGAAATCGGTTGACTCGATGCGGCGCATAATACCGCCCCATCGCGAGCGTGGATTGTTGAGCCTGCCTTGTTCGTTGATACCCGCAGTGAAAGGTGTTGGAAGAAGGTCGTAGTTGTAAGGGCCGCGTTCGTTGGGGTAATAAGCTAAGTTGAGTACGGCAATATTGGTGGGCGTGCCCGAAGGAATTTCTTTATTCGGAAAGACTTCCGTTTCAAGTACTTGTCTGACACTGTGTTTGCTCAACTCGTTCTTGTCAATATTTTTTGGGCGAAGGGTTCCGTACCGGTCATAAAACAGAGGGTCAATGATATACCATGCTATTTTAGCCCTGTTTTTTCCGTAATCTAATCCGGTGCCGGGTGCGGATTCCGGAAAAAGATCAGTTTGTCCCTGTGGGGTGCTGGCCAAAAACCAGGAGCTTGGCTGCCGGAGGTCAATCTTGGATTTTGCTCCTTCAAAATCGTCAATATAAGAAGTGCCACTCTTGCCAACGGCGCGCGAATGACCGGGTAGAAAGTGGGCAAATTCGCCATCAATATTGATTCGCGAAACCTGCTTACTGCTGTAGAAAGGAAGCTTGTTCACCATTTTGGTGAGCCAGTTCGACTCGCGGCGGTAGCTCATGTCGAAACCATAAATGGTGTTCGAGATGGGGTCGTCGCCATAGTTGACTTTTTGGGTCAGAGGACGCTCATGAAGGTTGAGCAAAGTGGCTCCCAGCTTAAAGTCGCGGTTGATTTCGTGCTCCACCCGTAATCCCATCATGCGTTTTTGCTGCAGACTAAATAACGAATTGCTTTCTAATCGGATGTTGATGGGTGTGCCGGAGCTTAACAGGCTTTCGTTAATGACACGCACACGGCCCAAGGTGTAGTCCACGGTATAATCCACATTTTCGACCAAAGGAACGCCACCGGCCGTAACGCTGACCGAACCTTGAGGCACGTTTAGGGCGTTGAGGTTATATTCATTGCCCGATTGCGATTTATAGTATCCTTCGAGGATGTATTTGTTTTTTTCGGGATATTGCTCGGCACCCGATTTGGTGAGGGTATAGAGCGAATCGTAAGCGTAGAGTTTGGCTAAATCGGGGTCGTTGGGGAAGACTTTTTCATAGATATGTCGTCCAAATGGCTCTAACACCGTGAAATAGATTCGTCCGTTTTGGGCATTGATGGTTCCTCCCATCTGTGCGGCATTATCCAAAAAGTCGAACACTCCATCGCCTTTGGGCACGGGATTACCTTGCTGGTCGAGGTTGTCGAAGTTGAGCAGATGTATCAGCGGAATCCCTTTCACCGATTCGTTGCCTTCGGTAAAATATCCTGTCGGCACTCCGTTTTGGTTTCCGGAATAAAGGATGTTAAAGGTAAAATCATCTCTATTGACCTGAAAGGCTTTGATGGAATACACGTTTTTCATCATCAGATCCCACATAGGCATGCGCGTGTTGAGCGATGTGCCTTTCAGCAGTTTCACCACTAAGCTTTTTGGTGCATTGATGCCGCGGTCGGAAAATTCTCCCACCTGAAATGTGCTGTCGTAGCCAATCACGGTGTATTGGTAGGCAACGGCTAATATTTGGTCTGAGTTGAGATTGGTATTCAGGCTGATGAAGCCCAGCTTGCTGTTGACGGTATATTCGGAGCTGCTCAATTTGCGGGCATTCTCCACCTTATCAAAATCCTGTCCGGCAATCATATAGCCCGAACGACCGATGTTGAGTGGGTCGCCGGCCAGATAAGTGCTTACACGTTTCACATCGCGGATGCTGGCCGTGTCAATGCGTGTCATCAGGTTGTTCGAGTTTCCGGAAGGAAGTGGTGGTCCTGGCAGTGGACTGATGTTTTGGTTATTGATCCATTCCGGCCTGCCTTCACCTATATCGGTAAAAGCTACGATGTTACGGTTATCGGTGAGGGCCGGGCCGATATTGGTGACCCACACTTCGACGCGGGTGATGTTTACATCGCTCGTGATGACCGGTAAAGAGGCCAGCCCACGCTCGTAGTTTTCGCGGAAATAATGCGAAAGGAAAAAGTGACGATTTTCTTCGTAATCTAAACTGCTCAGTTTGAATTTATTGGTTTGCGCTCCACCCTGAACGGTTATGTTTTTCGATTCGCTTTCTTGTTGCGAAAACACAGCCGTCACTGTGGTGCGACCAAACTGTAATTTTGTTTTTACCCCAAACAAAGCCTGGCTACCGCGGATAAGGGTGGTGTTGAGCGGCATATTGACATGGCCGGCTTCGATGAGTTTTACAATTTCGTCTTCTTTTCCTTCGTATTTCAGTGCCAGCTTGTTTTCGAACTGGAAGGTGGCTTCGGTGTTGTAATTGGTCTTGAACTCGATTTTATCGCCAATTTTTGCGATCACGTTCATCTGGATGCGTTGGTCAAAATCGAAATTGGTTGTCCGGCGTTGACGCACGTCCAACTGTGGGTCTTCGCGCAACATACTACGTACCCCGAAAGTTACTTCGGCCGATCCCTGTGGGCGGATATCAATGGTGTTGCTTCCAAAAATCTGGTCGAACACTTTTCCGCCGACATAAATCGAGGGGATGATGCTGCTGCTGTTGTCGGCTTTCCCGCTTTTTGCGCGCTCTTGCCAATAGCTGCGGATGCCTTTTCTATTCTGGAAGTTCATAAATTCTTTGTCCGACATCACAACAGGGTCGCGATAGGTGAAGTTGCCGATTTTGCTGACAAAGACATATTGGTTTGCAATGGGGTCGTAAACCACTTCACGTTTGATGTTGGAAGGGTCTTTCAGGTGCAGAGGCGACTGGTCGGACAGTTGTTGTTCGGGTTTGCCTTTGTCGGCCGGAACGGGATAAACGGGTTTTATCGTATCTGGATCGGGGGCAACAAAGGGTTTCAGAAAAGGCATCTTAGCTCTTTGCGGCGAAGGTCCGGCAAGCAAAGGGCCGAAAATAGCCAATGCAGCCAGCATTGCAAGACCGGCAAAGCGTAAACGGTTTTGTTTCAACTTCCTCAAAAGATATTTTCGTTTTTCGTTCGTAACATTGTCCTGGTTTTCTGCATCTCAGAGTAGCTTCAAAGCTTCCCTTATCAGTTTATCAACAGGCATTGCCGCATCTTTCTCCAACAGACGGTTGAGTATTTTTTCAATAGCTACCTTGTTAAAGCCAAGAATAAGTAATGCAGATAACGCCTCCTCTTTATTCTTATTGTACGTTCCAACGGCTTTTTGACCCGTGATGGAGGTCTTGCTGAGCTTGTCATGCAGGTCAACCACAATGCGTTGTGCCGTCTTGGCACCGATGCCTTTTACCCTTTGCAGGGCGGTAGCATTTCCCGAGGTGATGACTTCGATAGCTTCGGCTGTGCTCAACGACGAGAGAATGATGCGTGCTGTGCCGGCGCCAACCCCCGACACCGAAATCAGATGAAGGAAAAGGTCGCGCTCTTCTTCTTCATAAAAGCCATACAGCAAATGGGCATCATCGCGCACGGCCATATAAGTGAACAGCTTGGCTTGATCGAGCGATTGAATGGCGGCATAGGTATTCACGCTGATGTGCAGATGATAGCCAATGCCGTTGGCGTCAACCACAACATAAGCTGGATTTTTTTCGATGAGCCGGCCCGAGATGTATGCGTACATAAATTATTTACTGCGAATTTGACAAAACAAGGGCAAAAATAGCAAAACCAGCTGAAAGTAATTGTTTCCGGCTGTTCATGTGATGGAGGGCTTATTGCGGCTTTAACACAATTTTCAGGGCAAGCTCATCGAGCTGTTGCGGAGCGATGGCCGAGGGTGAATCAATCATTATGTCGCGGCCGGCATTGTTTTTCGGGAAAGCAATAAAATCGCGGATGGAATCGTAGCCGGCGATAAGGGCGGTGAGGCGGTCGAAGCCAAGAGCGATGCCGCCATGGGGCGGAGCACCGTATTCAAAGGCGTTCAAAAGGAATCCAAATTGGTTTTGGGCTTCTTCGTCGCTGAAGCCGAGCAGACCAAACATTTTTTTCTGCAGCTCCCTGTCGTGGATGCGGATTGATCCACCGCCCACTTCCACTCCGTTGATCACCATGTCGTAGGCGTTGGCCCGCACCTGCCCCGGATTGGTTTCCAGCAGCGGGATATCTTCAGGCTTTGGCGAGGTAAATGGATGATGCATAGCATAGAAACGTTGGGTTTCATCGTCCCATTCGAGCAACGGAAAATCGGTAACCCACAGTGGTTTAAACTTTTGAGGGTCGCGCAGCCCAAGTTGATTGCCCATTTCGAGGCGCAGCTCGTTGAGCTGTTTACGGGTGGCTGTGGCCGGACCTGAAAGGATGAGCATCAGGTCGCCCGGATGGGCATCAAACCTTTGAGCCCAACTGCGAAGACGACCCTCGTCGTAAAATTTATCCGCCGAAGATTTGAGGCTGCCATCAGCCTGATATCTCACATAAACCAATCCTTTGGCTCCAATCTGGGGTTTTCTCACAAAATCAGTCAGGGCATCCAATTGCTTTCGGGTAAAATCGCTGCAACCTTCGGCCTTGATACCTACCACTAACTCGGCCTCATCGAAAATTCCAAAACCGCTTTCTTTTACCAGGTCTGTGATTTCTACAAACGGCATTCCGAAGCGCAGGTCGGGCTTGTCGGAGCCATAAAGTTTCATGGCAGTAGCGTAATCCATTCGTTCGAAAGGCCCGACCTCGATATTTTTCACTTTTTGAAACAGGAAGCGTGCCATGCCTTCAAAGGTTCGGAGAACATCTTCCTGGGTGACGAAGGCCATTTCGCAGTCAATCTGTGTAAATTCGGGCTGACGGTCGGCACGCAGGTCTTCATCGCGAAAACAGCGAACGATTTGGAAATAACGGTCGTAACCGGCCACCATCAAAATTTGTTTAAAGGTTTGAGGCGATTGCGGCAAGGCATAAAACTCGCCGGGATTCATGCGCGATGGAACCACAAAATCGCGTGCTCCTTCAGGGGTTGACTTGATGAGATAAGGTGTTTCTATCTCGAAAAAACCTTCACAATCAAGGTAGTTACGGGTTTCCATGGCTAAACGGTGGCGGAGTGCCAGATTTTGCCTGAGCGGGTTCCGTCTCAGGTCGAGATAGCGGTATTTCATGCGAAGCTCATCTCCCCCATCGGTTTTGTCTTCGATGGTGAAAGGTGGGATTTTGGATGCGTTGAGCAGTTGTATGCTGCTGAGAATCACTTCGATGTCGCCGGTGGGGAGTTGTGGGTTTTTCGAGCTTCGTTCGCTCACCCGTCCCGTCACCGTGATGACGTATTCCCTTCCGAGCCGCCGCGCTTGTGCCAGCAATTGGTCGGACGAAACGCCTTCTTCGAGCATCAATTGGGTAATACCATAACGGTCGCGAAGGTCAATCCACAACAGGGAGCCTTTGTCGCGGATGCGCTGCACCCATCCACTCAGGGTTACTTCTTTTCCATTATCGGTCAGGCGCAGTTCGCCGCAGGTGTGTGTTCTGAACATGGTATGTGCGATTTGTTTTCAGGCTGCGAAATTAGAAAAAAAGCCTTTCCCATTGACACAGAAAGACATTGCCCCGACGGCAACCATCGAAAAAGATGTGTCATCATCGAAGCAAAGGTCTTTCTGAAAGATGAGCTCTGTTGAAAATAGAGAGTGGTCAGCGGATTTTGTTCTGGGCATCAATTACCGCTATGGTAATCATATTGACAATTTCGTTTACTGAACTTCCCATCTGCAGGATTTGCACAGCGTCTTTCATCCCGTTCAGCACGGGGCCGATTACTTCGGCACCTCCAAGCTCCTGAACTAATTTATAGGCGATATTGGCCGATTCGAGATTTGGGAAAATGAGCACATTGGCCGGTCCGTCAATGAGACGCGAAAACGAAAACGATTCGTTTAGCAGTTCAGAGTTGAGGGCTGCGTTGGCCTGCATCTCGCCATCCACAATCATGTCGGGATAATGTTCGTGGAGGTATTCCACGGCTTTGCGTTGTTTTTCGGGCACTTCGCCTTCGGCCGAACCGAAGTTGCTATAGGAAACCAAGGCAACGCGCGGAACGACTTTGAACTCTCTTACCGACTGGCAGGTTTGCAGGGTGATTTCTACCAATTGTTCCCAGGTCGGGTCAATGTTCAGGGTGCAGTCGGCAAAGAATACCGGTCCGCGTTTGGTGTTTACGATATACATCCCCGAAGCGATATTGTGTCCTTTGGCTTTGTCAATCACCTGAAGTACAGGGCGTATGGTGTCGGGATAGCTTCGTGTGAGACCCGAGACCATGGCATGGGCATGGCCTGTAGCTACCATCATGGCGGCAAAATAATTGCGATGCAGCAACAGGCTTCGTGCGGCCGTAAAAGTCATTCCCTTGCGCTGCCGCCTGAGAAACAATGCCTCGGCAAATTGTTTGCGGCGGCCGTTTTGTTCATTCGAGCGGGGGTCAATGATCTCAACGCCATGAAGCTCAAGGTCGTTTTCCTGAATCAACTGCCGTATTTTGGTTGCATTCCCCATCAGCACAGGCTCGGCCAGACCTTCGTTGAGGACAATTTCGGCGGCTTTCAGCATTTTGTAATGCTCGGCATCGGCCAACACCACCCGTTTTGGATTATGTTTTGCACGGGTTTTGATCTGTCGCAACAGAGGGTTACTGGTTTTCAGCCGTTTGCGCAATTCCTCGATGTAATTGTCCCAGTTGGTGATGGGGTTGCGGGCTACGCCTGTTTCCATGGCGGCTTTGGCCACTGCCGGTGAAACCCGTTCAATCAGGCGTGGGTCGGTTGGTTTGGGGATGATGTATTCGCGGCCAAAACGCAGGTTGTTCACATTAAAAGCGATGTTCACCTCTTCGGGGACAGGTTCTTTGGCTAATTGTGCCAGGGCGTGAGAGGCAGCCAATTTCATTTCGTCGTTGATTTCGCGGGCACGTACATCCATGGCACCACGGAAGATATAGGGGAAACCCAACACATTGTTGATCTGGTTGGGATAGTCGGAGCGACCGGTCACCATGATGATGTCGTCGCGCGTGGCCACAGCATCATTATAGGCAATTTCGGGAACCGGATTGGCCAATGCAAACACTATTGGATTGTCGGCCATGGAGAGCAACATGTGTTTTCTCAACACGCCGGCCACCGAAAGTCCGAGAAACATATCGGCTCCTTTCAGGGCTTCCTCTAAGCTCATGTCGGGCACATCGCGAGCAAACAGGAGTTTGGTGTTATTGAGGTCGGTGCGTTTTTTGTTCAAAACCCCTTTGCTGTCGAACATGAGGATGTTTTCTGGACGTGCGCCAAGTTTCACATAGAGTTTTGTGCAACTGATGGCTGCTGCGCCGGCACCATTGACAACTATTTTCAGGCTTTCGATCTTTTTCCCGTTGATTTCCAGGGCATTTAACAAGCCGGCTGAGGTGATGATGGCCGTTCCGTGCTGGTCGTCGTGCATCACCGGGATGGGGAGTTGTTTTTTCAATTCTTCCTCTATTTCAAAGCATTCAGGAGCTTTGATGTCTTCCAGATTGATGCCCCCGAAGCTGGGAGCAATGGCTTTGATGACTTCGACGAGTTTTTTCGGGTCTTTTTCGTTGATTTCGATATCGAACACATCAATATCTGCAAACACTTTGAACAACAGCCCTTTGCCTTCCATCACCGGTTTTCCGGCTTCGGGGCCAATATCGCCCAAACCCAAAACAGCAGTGCCGTTGGTGATGACTGCCACCAGATTGCCTTTTCCGGTGTATTTGTAAACTTCTT
>JBDHYV010000060.1:0-11908 GCA_039811545.1 Bacteroidales bacterium
ACCGTTGAAGAACGCTGCAAAATGGCCTTTGAAGGCATTCCGCCCGAAACCCGTAAAGCCCTGCCCAATGGCACCACTGTTTTCGAACGTGTTTTACCGGGAGCCAACCGGATGTATCCCGACACCGACTCGGCACCAATTCCAATCAATGATACCACCATTCATACCATACAGGAAAAACTACCATCCGACATTCTCAAACGCTACCACCAGCTCCGGCAGTGGGGGATTCCGGAAGACACCTATATTTTTCTTTTTTCAAAAAACCTGTTTCCGCTGTTGCATCAGATTATCACCACCTTGGGCTACCCTCCGGTGATGGCCGCGACACTTTTGGGGCATCGCTACAAATATTTGCTCGGACAGTTCCCCAAAAGCCGATTCAAAGCACAAACTATTTATCAGCTCTTAAGTTTTTTGAAAAGTGAAAGCCTCGACCCTCAACTTGCCTGGCATCTGCTTGCGGTGCTGATGCAGCATCCGCGCCTTGAGTTCGAATCGGCCCTTACGACCATCCGGTTCAAACGAGCCGGACGTCAGGAGATTCTGGCGAAGATACCGTTGTTGCAACAAAAGTTCATCGAACAAAAATCGAAAACTGACCTACGCCACCAGTTCAACTGGATCATGGGTCAGATGCGTCCGCTTGCCATTGGCAATATGAGTCTGTCGGAATTGGCAACCCAAATTCATAAACAATTATTATGATAGAAGATTTTTTTCAGGGATATAAAGGCGCTTCGCTCGAGATTTTGAAGAAATATGGCGTACGCGTTTGGGGGCAGGTAGAAGCGAATACCACGCGAGGATTGTTTTCGGGCACTGTTCTACCGCGTGCTGAAAACGACGATGATCAACATATCGTGCTGAAAATGAACACCGGATACAATGTAGGGATCAATATTTCCACCTTGCTCTCGATGAAAGAAACCGGATACAAGAAGGCACAGTACAAGATTCTTGAGAAAGAGTTTCCATTCACTACCGGCCTTCCTCGCGTGAAGCTTTTCGGCACGGGAGGCACCATTGCTTCGCGGCTCGACTACCGTACCGGTGCTGTGATACCAGCTTTTTCGCCCGGTGAGCTATACGGCACAGTTCCCGAACTGGCTGAGATCTGCAATTTAGAAACCGAGAAAATCTTTGCCATTTTCAGCGAGAATATGGGTCCAAAACAATACATCACCCTTGCTCAGGCTATCGCACGCGAAGTGGAATCGGGCATTGACGGTATTGTTATCGGGCACGGGACTGACACCATACAGCATACGGCCTCGGCCCTTACTTTTATGTGTCAGAACCTTCCAGTTCCGGTGGTTTTAGTCGGATCGCAGCGCTCGAGCGATCGTCCCAGCTCCGATGCAGCCCTCAACCTGATGTATGCCATGAAAGCTGCCGGAACTTCGGATATTGCCGAAGTGATGGTCTGCATGTTTGGCCCCACATCCGACGAATACGGACTTCTGCACAAGGGCACACGGGTCAGGAAGATGCACTCAAGCTATCGCAGCACTTTCCGTACCATTGGAGATATTCCCATGGCGATGGTCAATCGCCACAAGGTAACGCCCATCCACAAAACCTACAATAAACGCCGGAACGACAAAAGCCTGCGGCTTCTGCCCTATTTCAGCGACGAGGTCACCATGCTTTACTACTATCCCGGTATCCGACCCGACACCCTCGATGCCTTGGTTGATGCCGGATATCGCGGGGTGATTTTGGTAGGAACCGGACTTGGGCACGTGAATAAAGACCTGTATCCTGCCATCGAACGAGCTCATTCCAAAGGCGTCCACATGTTTATGACCCTGCAAACCATTTGGGGATATGCCAATATGTTTGTGTATGATACCGGTCGCGACCTGATGGCTAAAGGCATTGTGCCTGTCGGCAATATGCTACCCGAAACCGCCTGGGTGAAACTGAGCTGGGTACTTGGACAAACCAATGATTCGGACGAGGTAAAAAGACTCATGCTTTCGCCCGTAAACGATGAAATAACGCCAAGAGAGCCTTTCAGCGGATATTTAGTGTATCAGGGAGGCATTCCCGAAGTAGAAACTTTTGTGAAAGAAGTGCATAAATAATAATCAAAAGCTATTTATAACTGATTTTATACCAACTATATATCTGATTATAATAAAGATTGTGAAGTCGTGAAAAAGTAGCAGCCCTTCCTTGGATAGTTCGAAGTTGTTTTTGGCAGCAATCAATCAAAATAGATGTTTGATTGAAAACTATTCATTGACGGATATTGTATTATATTATACAGCAAAATCAGTCATTTCGCTGAACCAATTCCTTGCCGTGACAGAGCCAGAAAAAATTCAGAATGAATTAAGTTACCAGTTGATTTCCTGCAACTTAAAACCTTTGGTCTGGTAGTTATGTATCATTTCGGAGCGTGATTTTTCGGCTTCTTTCTTCGTTGGAAAGCCGTTCTGCACAATATTTCCCTGATCCACTTTGGGCCACGTGGGGAATGTCTGGATAAGCAGCGACTGAAATTTCTCTTCCATTTCATATGATTTGGTCGGTTTTTTCACAGGGCTTACAAACATATAATAATCCTTTTTCCCCATTTTATGAAGGTCAGAATAACTTGACGAATAGACATAAAACCAAACCGGTTTACTTCTTGTCGGATGCGCCGAACTTAGGTCGAACTTCGAAAAGCTTGACGATGAGGCTGTTGATCTTTGTTTTTCGATTACTCCATTGCGATAAACCCTTGCTTCGGGCTGATGAGCGTTACTGATTCCGGCAATCACGATATCGAGGTCGCCGTCAAGGTCGTAATCGCCCCATTGTCCTGAGCTGTTATAGAGTGGAACAATATTGGCCCGAATATCGCGAAACTGAAAGTTGCGGTCGTTGGCATACACCTTTGAAACCGCTCCGTTGGCCGACATTCCGCTGATGAGTACATCAAGGTCGCCGTCCAAGTCCATATCGCCCCAATCAGCAAAGCCATCCGTTACGTTGGCCAAGGCCGTTTGTCGAAGCTGGAATCCGCTTCGACCATTGATATACAGCAATGTAAGTGATTGTCCCTGAGCTGTTTCTCCTGTCATCAGCAAATCATCGTCACCATCGTTGTCGGCATCGCCAAAAGCGTGATGAGCATTTTTCAGGCCAGTCAAATTCGTTGAATGTTTACGAAATCCCGTTCCGGTGTTTTGGAAGATCTGACCTATAACATTTTCGGCAGGGTCAATTCCGCTAATGAAAATATCGGGCAGGCCATCGAGGTTAAAATCGCTCCAACTGGCCATTCCTCTTTTCACGCCGGGAATGGCATGGCTGATGGCACCAAATTTCATATTGCGGTCGTTACGATAAATCAACGTGACCGGTCCGGCAGAAGCTTCGCCCGAGATGAGGATGTCCAGATCGCCATCGCCATCCATATCGGCAAAAGCAATGCTGCCATCGCGAACCCCGGTGAGGGAAACCGGCATCCTTTGATAGGAACCGTTGGCCATCCCTTTCAAGACAAATGCTATTCGTTGTCCGTTGGAAGTTTCTCCAACAATTCCAATATCGTTGATACCATCTAAATCTAAGTCGCCCACGGCAAAACCACCCCGATGAAAATCGGGGATATTGCTTTGAATTGCAGAAAAGCGGTCGTTACGAAGATTGTTGTAAAGGCGAGACGACACCCCATTTGATTGTGAACGAAAAAATTCACCCGCCACAAACACATCGGGATCGCCATCGCGGTCGTTGTCAATCCATCCGGAAGAACTGCCAGCGACTCCGGAAAGTCCGGCCTGAATATCCGTAAACGTTTGTGCCTCAAGTGATAATGCCGACAATAACACAAACACAATCAGAAAAGTAACCGCTGATTTAGCCATAACAAATTCCTTTTATCAGCAATATTACAATTTTCTTAACAATAGAACGATTCTAAATTTTACTTTCCTAGAAAAATCGGACATCTTTCACTATGAAATTGGTTTGGGGCATGAAGAAAAGGTCTATTTTTGTGAAAATTTTCACATCATTTCAAATCACATGAAACCATCTCATATTGAACACATTGGAATTGCGGTGAAGTCGCTCGAAACTGCAATTCCGTTTTACGAGCAATTACTTGGAAGCCCCTGTTATGCGGTAGAAGAAGTGGCAGAGCAACGTGTAAAGACGGCTTTTTTCAAAATCGGACAAACCAAGATTGAGCTTCTCGAAAGCACCGACCCAGAAGGTCCAGTTGGCAAATTTATCGAAAAGAAAGGCGAGGGCATTCATCATATTGCTTTTGCTGTCAAGGGGTTAGAAGATCAGTTGGAGAGAGCCAAAGAAGCCGGTATCCAGCTTATTGATGCCAAGCCCCGCAAAGGTGCCGAAGGTCTTGATATTGCATTTTTGCATCCAAAATCTACGTTTGGCGTTTTGACCGAACTTTGTGAAGACAAAAACAAACCCGAATAAAACACCCGTTATTATGTCAATTGAAGTTAAGATTCAGGAGCTGCTCAACAAGCGGCTCGAAGCCAAAAAAGGGGGCGGCGAAAAACGCATTGAAACCCAACACGCAAAGGGCAAACTCACAGCCCGTGAGCGCATCGAACTGCTGCTCGATGAAGGCAGTTTTGAAGAATTTGATATGTTTGTAACCCATCGCTGCAACAACTTCGACCTCAACAAACAGGAAATTCTTTCCGATGGTGTTGTTACGGGTCATGGCACTATTGATGGCCGTGTGGTCTATGTGTTTTCGCAAGACTTCACTGTTTTTGGCGGATCACTTTCTGAGGCTTACGCCAACAAAATATGCAAAGTGATGGATCAGGCCATGAAGGTTGGTGCTCCGGTGATTGGCATCAACGACTCCGGCGGAGCCCGCATACAGGAAGGCGTGAACAGTTTAGCCGGTTATGCTGAGATTTTCCAGCGCAACATCATGGCTTCGGGAGTGATTCCACAGATTTCGGCCATTTTTGGCCCTTGCGCCGGCGGAGCAGTTTACTCGCCCGCACTCACTGACTTCATTATTATGAGCAAAGGCAGTTCAAATATGTTCGTTACTGGCCCTAAGGTAGTGAAAACCGTAACCGGCGAGGTGGTAACAGAGGAAGAATTAGGCGGTGCCATGGTGCATGCTTCCAAATCAGGCGTTTCGCATTTTGTGGCCGAAGACGAGCAGGAAGGCATCCAATTGATTCGCAAAATCATCAGCTATCTGCCACAAAACAATCTGGAAGACCCACCACTCACCGTATGCAGCGATCCAATTAATCGTTTGGAAGACAGCCTAAATTATATTATCCCTGACAATCCCAACAAACCATACGATGTAAAAGATGTGATCCATGCCATCGTTGACATCAACGAGTTTCTTGAGATCCAGCGCTATTACGCACCCAATATCGTGACCGGCTTTGCCCGTTTCAACGGGATGCCTGTCGGAATTGTGGCTAATCAGCCCAATTATCTAGCCGGCGTACTCGACATCAACGCCTCGCGCAAAGCCGCCCGTTTTGTCCGTTTCTGCGACGCTTTCAACGTTCCTATCCTGACTTTGGTTGACGTTCCGGGCTTCTTACCCGGCACTGCTCAGGAATATGGCGGCATCATCACTCATGGCGCAAAGCTGCTCTACGCCTATGGCGAAGCAACAGTTCCAAAAGTTACCGTGATTCTGCGCAAAGCCTATGGTGGTGCTTATTGTGTGATGAGCTCGAAACATCTTCGAGGCGACATCAACTACGCCTGGCCGGGAGCCGAAATTGCCGTGATGGGAGCTAAAGGTGCTATCGAAGTACTTTACAACAAAAAGATTTCGGCCATCGAAGACCCGGCTGCAAGAAATGAATTTTTGGCTAAAAGCGAAGAAGAATACCGTGAAAAATTCGCAAACCCATATAATGCAGCAAAATATGGATATATTGACGATGTGATCGAGCCCCGCAACACCCGTTTCAGAGTGATCAGAGCGTTTCAGGCATTGGCCACAAAAAAAGATGTCAATCCGCCCAAGAAACATTCCAATTTACCCTTGTAAGCCTCAAGCTATGCGCTCCATCAGAATTTTCTTTTCATTCAGCCTTTTAGCGGCATTGAGCCTGCTTGCCCTGCCACGGGCAAGTGCCCAGAGCGGCAACGACATCCGCATCAACGAAATACTTGTATATAACGACTCGAACTATATTGACGATTTCGGCCAGCGTAATGCCTGGATCGAGTTGTTCAATACGGCCTATAACAAGGTGGACGTTGGCGGAATGTATCTGACCAACGATCCGGCAAATCCCACCAAATACAGAATTCCGAAAGGCGACCCTATGACCTCTATTCCTGCACGGAATTATTTGGTGTTTTTTGCCGACAACCATACGACCAGAGGAATTCTTCACCTGAATTTCGACTTGAAAAACAGCGACTATCTGGCATTGTACGAAATGAACGGCCGCACGCTTATTGACGAGGTTTGGTTTCCAAAATTGGAAGTTGATAAATCTTATGGCAGGGTTACCGATGGCGGAAGTGAGTGGGAGGTTTTACACAAGACAACTCCAAAATCGAACAACTTCACCGGCGAGCCACGCAATCCTGGCCTCGAATTTAAGGAGTTTGACCCCTTTGGCATTGGAATGGCTCTTATCGCAATGACGGTTGTGTTTTTAGCCCTCATTCTGCTCTATTTAGTTTTCAAAAACACCCGAAGTCTCTACGAAATTAAGCTCTCTGAGATTTTCAGACGTAAAGCCGTTACGACAACAACCAGACCTGAATCCAAACCAGACCTTACCGGCGAAGTGAATGCTGCCATTGCCTTATCGCTCTACCTATACCGGACTGAGCTACACGACAATGAAGCCACTGTTTTGACCATTAAAAAAGTGGCCAGAACTTACTCACCCTGGAGCTCAAAGATTTATGGTCTTAGGAATTTACCGAAATAGCAATTACTTAACAGCCTGAATAACCCAATGAAAAAATTCAAATTCACCATTAACGGCAATATCTACGATGTTGACATCCAAAATATTGATGATAATATTGCCGAGATTGAGGTAAACGGAACCCTGTACCAGGTAGAAGTTGACAAACAAATTCAGCCCACAAAAACACCTCGTTTGGTACGAACACCCAGCGTTCCCAGTACCGATATGGCTCCAAGCACAGCCAAATTTGCCAGTCCGGCCTCGCCTAAAGGTGCCGGCAACATCAAATCGCCACTTCCAGGCCTCGTACTCGATTTGTTTGTCAAACCGGGCGACCACGTTAAAATGGGTCAGAAGATTATACTCCTCGAAGCCATGAAGATGGAAAATATCATCCATGCCGACAAAGAAGGCGTAGTCTCGTCCATCAACGTCAGCAAAGGCGACAATGTGATGGAGGGAGATGTTTTACTTGTAATCGGCTAACAATATGGAGACTTCATCAAGCTATTTAAGCTTCGTCATCGAGCACCTTCAGCAGTTTTTTGGGTACACCGCATTCACCAATATCACTATTGGCCATGTCGTCATGATCGCCATTGGATTGTTTTTTATTTTCCTAGCGATCACCAAAGAATATGAACCTCTGCTTTTGGTTCCGATCGGTTTTGGTATTCTTATTGGCAATATACCATTCAAAGCTGGCTTCCAGATAGGAGTTTACGAAACGGGGAGTGTGTTCAACTATCTCTATTTCGGGGTATTGCAGGGTGTATATCCACCCTTAATCTTCTTGGGTATCGGTGCGATGACCGATTTCTCGGCACTGATTTCCAACCCAAAACTTCTGCTGATTGGTGCGGCAGCTCAATTAGGTATTTTTGGTGCTTATGCCATTGCTCTTATCCTTGGCTTTAGTCCGACAGAAGCAGGAGCCATTGGCATAATCGGCGGTGCCGACGGCCCAACAGCCATCTTTCTCTCGTCGAAACTTGCGCCCGAGCTTTTAGGTGCTATTGCCATTTCCGCATACTCCTATATGGCACTTGTGCCGGTGATTCAGCCGCCTGTTATGAGGCTGCTGACCACTGACAAGGAACGTTTGATTCGAATGAAACCGCCACGTGCCGTTTCTAAAACCGAAAAAATTATGTTCCCTATTATCGGGCTGCTGCTTACCACTTTCATTGTCCCATCGGCACTCTCACTCTTAGGTATGCTCTTCTTTGGCAATCTGCTGAAAGAAAGCACAGTAACAAAACGCTTAGCCGATACTGCCAAGGGACCATTGATTGACATCGTAACAATCCTCATTGGACTAACGGTTGGTGCCTCCACTCAGGCCACCACTTTCCTTACCGTCAAATCAGTCGGGATTTTCGTCCTTGGTGCCTTTTCTTTTATCGTCGCTACTTTTGGAGGGGTTATGTTTGTCAAGATTATCAATCTTTTCCTGAAAGAAGGCAACAAAATGAACCCGCTTATCGGCAACGCCGGCGTTTCAGCCGTTCCCGACAGTGCCAGAGTATCGCAATTCGTTGGTCTTGAATACGATAAAACCAACCACCTTCTCATGCACGCCATGGGTCCAAACGTAGCCGGTGTGATCGGCAGCGCCGTGGCAGCAGGTATTTTGCTTGGTTTTCTTTCGTAAATCGAAAATGATTTATATTTACAGCCGGGAAGCCTTCAAAGAGGTTTTCCGGCTTTTTAATTGACCAAAAGACCATTATGCTGATTATCGGAATAGCCGGAGGATCTGGCTCGGGCAAGACAACAGTCGTAAAAAAAATTATCCGGGCCTTGCCAAACAGCTCAGTGTCTGTTATTTCACAAGACTCGTATTATATTGACAATGGCCACCTTAATGCGGAAGATCGCAAAAAAATTAATTTCGATCACCCAGAATCCATTGAATTTGAGCTGCTTATCCATCATCTCGATGAGCTGAAAGAAGGCAACAATATTCAGATGCCCATCTATTCGTATGTTACCTGCGCACGGTCGCACGAAACCATTACCGTAAAACCCACCAAAGTCGTCATTGTCGAAGGGATATTGGTGCTCACCAATGCCGAGCTGCGCAACCGTATGGACATTAAAATCTATGTTGACGCCGATGGCGACGACCGGCTGATGCGCATCATCCAACGCGATATTGAAGAGCGCGGCCGCACATTTATTGAAGTACTTAAACACTATGAACACTTCGTAAAACCCATGCATCTCCAATTTATTGATCCTACCAAGCGTTTTGCCGATATCATTATTCCGCAAGGTGGAGCCAATCAGGTGGCCATTGATATTGTCGCCTCGCGAATCCGCATGAACCTAGACAAATAAACATCCAATGTTATGAAAAAAAACTTCAGAATTTTCATCCTTCCGCTCTTGTTCGCTGCATTTTTTGTCGCCTGTTCAAAAGTTACGCCCACGCCAAATCCTTACAATTGGACTTATTATGCCAGCAAAGACGGTCTTGTTGACAACAACGTGAACGACCTTGCGGTGGACGCCCAGGGCAATATCTGGGTAGCAACCGAGTTTGGTGTATCCATGTTTGATGGCACTTCCTGGACAAAATACAATACGCCTCAGGGACTTATCCATCACCAAGTGAATACGGTTGCAGTTGGAAACGACAATAGAGTCTGGCTTGGCACTCCTTTCGGCGTGTCGCTGTTCTACAACAATCAGTGGCAGTCGTTCACACAAAGCAATGGAATGAGCTACAACTATGTGTATGATATTGCCATTGACAAGAATAACAACCCCTGGTTTGCAACCGGAAGAGGCGTGAGTAATTTTGACGGCAACAACTGGAGAGTTTTTGTCAAGGAAGGCGGAAGCACTCTGGTCCACGACATTGTGAGGTCGGTGGCCATTGACGAAAACAACAATAAATGGTTTGGAACAGAATTTGGCGTTTCGCTTTTTGACGAACAAGGCTGGCAAACTTTCATGGCCGGAAACAATCAGGCAGGTTTTGTGGTATCGCTTTTCAATGGGCAGGAAAGCGGGATGTGGTTTGGTTCATTAGCTGGGGTTACCAATTTTAATGACCAGATCTTTAAAGATTATTCGATGTCGAACGGGTTAGTATTCAACAGAGTGGATGCCATTGAGAAAGACCAGAGCGGAACAATGTGGTTTGGAACTCGTTTTGGCGTTTCATCTTTCGATGGCACACAATGGACTTCATTCACCGAAAACAACGGATTGCCTGACAAATGGGTAACCAGCATTGTGGTTGATAAGAACAACAAGATTTGGTTTGGAACAAAAAACCGAGGTATTGCCGTATTGGAAATTCAACCTTTGCTTTAGCGTAAGTGAACATTCGGACGTTCATCTTGTTTTCATCAGAAAACGAGATGATGCTTAGAAAAAAGATAAAATCACCTTGTCAGCTCATTTGTATTTACGACGATGACCGGGTGTGTATTGGTTGTTACCGCAGTCAGGATGAAGTAGCGAACTGGGATCGATACACGGATGAAGAGAAGTTGCAAGTGCTTCAACATACGGCAGAACGAAGACAAGAGAAGGAAGGAGGCGATTATTATGGAATTGGATAAAAAAAGAGGCTGCCCCATATTGCGGCAGCCTCTTATTGTTAATTTCCTTATCCACTAATACGCATAAGCCTCTATCAGTTCGCCCTCTTTGTTGACCCATTTCGGTAGCACATATCCATATCCACGGCCGGAATAGCTCACTTTTATAAGAGCTTTACGATTGTCGGAAGTGAGTTTCACAAGACACTGATTTATTTTAGCTCTTGTTTTTTTCTCATCTTCGTAAACACCATGTTCAATGGCTTTCTTAGTAACAGCTTCTAAGATTTCACTGTTGATTGCCGCTTTCCCTTTTGCTTTAACCGCATCAACAATCATCTGATCCCATTGCGAAAGTCCCTGCTGCTTACGACCCATTTTGGAAAGTTTTTTCTTTTTATCAGGTGCCTTTTTCTTGGTTTCCTTTGCAGGTTTCTGTTTCTTTTCAATAGCATCAGCTGTCACAATTTCAACTTCTTCAACCGTTTCGGCCTCTGTCGAAACAGGCTCTTCAGTAAAATCGCTCCCGTCGTCAGCAAAAGAAGGGCGTACAGAACGTTTTTCCTTGCGTTTCAAAATCCGTTCATATTCCTCTTCCAGTTCGCTGATACGCTTTTTAACGTAAACCAGCTTATTTTTCAGCTTTCGCATTTCAGAATGATACTCGTTCAGCAGATCGAGCACATCGAATTCATTGAGTTTGTCTGAGAATTTCATTGCCTGTTTATTTTGCACAAATATATATACCTTTTTAAAGAATATGAACATTTTTATGTAATTTTTTTAAAAATATTTCACATTTATAAATAATTCTCAATTCAATATGTCGGATTTTGAGTGTTATCTATCAGTATATCTGTTTGTTATTAGATTTTAAAGAAATACAATTATAAATTCATTTTTCACTTATTAACCTCACAATTGTGAGTAAAATGTGAAATCGGCAATTAAAAAAACAGAAAATGACTCCCTAAGGGTATTGATTCAGAGTATCAGAGACCTTTCACACGGGGTATTCCGGCAATAAAATCTTTCAAATAGAAAGGTTCGAAATAGGCCAGATCGGCAAATCTTTGTTTATTGAATTGTTCATGGGCCATCTCAGCCATCCATTTAACCGAAGGGAAAAAAGAATTCAAGAAATGTAGATTTCTTTTGTCGGGCCAAAGTTCAAGGCATTTGTTAGCGCCATCGCCGGCAATCCACACCTGGCCATCTTCGAACCAGCTTTTTAGGCTCTGCTGCGACAATATCAAAGCATGGGGAGGCTCAAGCAATCCGAGCTGATGATCGAAAACGGCAGTATATACTTCCATTCGTCGGGCATCAATCATCGGGCAAAAGAATGATTTCTGATGGTGATTAGGGGTGGCCTGTTGCAACATTCCGAAAGCCATTGCCCGCAAAGTATCAATAGCAATTAACGGAATATCAAGGGCATAGCAAATTCCT
>JBDHYV010000061.1:0-11842 GCA_039811545.1 Bacteroidales bacterium
CAGTCTCTAATTGGTTGGCAAA
The DNA here is from genome assembly GCA_039811545.1 of Bacteroidales bacterium. Classification (GTDB taxonomy): domain Bacteria; phylum Bacteroidota; class Bacteroidia; order Bacteroidales; family F082; genus JALNZU01. The sequence continues at coordinate 23 of JBDHYV010000061.1, forward strand.
GCACACCCAGTCTTTGGTTCTTGGTTTTGCTTATTCCTGCCATATGGTACGGAACACCTTTGATTATGCTCGCTTCAAATGCGAGCCTCAAAACCATACCGAAAGAAATCTTTGAAGCCGCCTCTCTTGATGGAGCCAATAGTTGGCAAATCTTACAGCATATGGTCTTGCCGTTGATAAGACCTGTTTTGTTACCTGCCATTATCATACGCGGTATTTATGCCTTCAATCAGTTCTATCTATTTCAAGCTATGCCATTCAGCGAAGGTACTCTGGCAAACTTTTCTTACAATGTATTCAATCCTTCCAGCAGATTTGGCGGAGGTCAATTTGCAATCTCTGCCGTTATCAACATCATCACGGTTCTGATCCTGATCGTCTTGGTCAGTGCCTTCAATCGCCGCATGCAAACTCGCGAGGAGTTTATCAATGCGTAAAATATCCCTGCCTCGTCAGATCGCAACCCAACTCATCTTTTTACTGGTCGGGCTATTCATCCTCATCCCGGTCTGGAGCACCTTCCGCCTCGCCTTCGATGGCTCCCTGCGCGGACGTCCCACCGAGTTTACATGGCTGCCAAAAGAATTCTCCACCGAAGCTCCGTCCCGATTGGGCGAATATATTGGTTGGCAAATCATGCGCAACTATATGAACATTCATAAGGATGTTACATTATACCAGATGATTACGCTCGACGATGCACCGCGGTTGCTCTCAGCCTCACGCTACAAACCAAAATAATTACAACGGACTTCCTATAAAAAGCAGAAAAGCGGTAAGGTTGTCTGACCTTTCGCTGCAATTGCTAACTTTGTGGTGAACTAACACCAACACCATGCTCGTAAAAACCTTTGGCAGTGCCCTTTTCGGAATCGAAGCCATCACCATCACCATCGAGGTAAATATTGACAAAGGAATCCAGTTTTTTCTTGTTGGCTTGCCCGACAGTGCTGTTAAAGAGAGTCAGCAGCGAATTGAAGCCTCCTTAGCCAACAAAGGTTTTAAATATCCGCGTCAAAAGGTAGTCATCAATATGGCGCCGGCCGACATCCGCAAGGAAGGGTCGAGTTACGACCTGCCCATTGCCATTGGCATTATGGCGGCTTCGGGTCAGGTTGAAGCAGGGATGCTCGACCGTTATATCATCATGGGCGAGCTTTCGCTTGATGGTGGTCTCAAGCCCATCAAAGGAGCACTACCCATCGCCATCAAAGCACTTCAGGAAGGCTTTGCCGGTATGATACTCCCCAAAGAAAACGCTCAGGAAGCTGCCGTAGTGTCCAAACTTGAAGTTTATGGTGCCAAAGACATCAAGGAAGTTGTTGATTTTCTGAACGATAAAAATTCATTGGAACGCGAAGTGGTGAACACCGAAAACAACTTCCTAAACAGCATCAACAATTACGAGTTCGACTTTTCCGATGTCAAAGGACAGGAAAACATCAAGCGTGCTTTAGAGATTGCTGCTGCCGGCGGCCATAATGCCATCCTGATTGGCCCTCCGGGTTCGGGGAAAACGATGTTGGCCAAACGGCTACCCACGATATTGCCGCCCCTGTCGCTCGAGGAAGCCTTAGAAACCACCAAAATTCACTCGGTTGCCGGTATGCTCAATCGAAACACCTCGCTTGTCTCCGTTAGGCCTTTCCGAAGTCCGCACCACACCATCTCCGACGCCGGCCTTGTTGGTGGAGGCACATATCCCCAGCCGGGCGAAATCAGCCTTGCGCATCATGGCGTATTGTTTCTCGATGAGCTTCCTGAGTTTAAACGACAGGTGCTCGAGGTAATGCGTCAACCGATGGAGGACAGAATAGTCACGATCTCGCGGGCAAAAATTTCGGTTGACTTTCCAGCCAATTTCATGCTCATCGCCGCCATGAACCCCTGCCCTTGCGGCTATTACAACCATCCCGACATGGAGTGTGTTTGTAATCCTGGCATCGTTCAGAAATACCTCAACAAAATCAGCGGCCCTTTGATGGATCGCATAGACCTGCATGTGGAAGTGGTTCCGGTTCCTTTTAAAGACCTGGCATCAAAGTCCACGGGCGAAAATAGTGAGCAGATTCGCGAGAGGGTCATCAAGGCACGAAAGATTCAAGAACAACGTTTTGCAGAATACCAGACGGTGTTTTCCAACGCCCAGATGAGCAGCCGAATGCTTCAGAACTTCTGCACCATCAGCGATGCTGGACGCACTTTGCTCAAGAATGCGATGGAAAGACTCAGTCTCTCGGCCCGAGCCTACGACCGCATCCTGAAAGTGTCGCGCACCATTGCCGACCTCGAAGAAAGCACTGAAATCCGCACCGAACATCTTGCCGAAGCCATCAATTATCGCAGTTTAGACAGAGAGACATGGGGAACATAAAAAAAAACAGCCTTTCAAGGCTGTTTTTTTTATGTCTATTTGAGGATAAGGAAGCCCCAAGCCGGTAACAGAATAGGCTGATTTTCTGTGAATTCCACTGCTAATCCGCTGAGCTGGTCAGTAAAACTGCCGGCTATTCCCTTATCTTGCAGATGAACGGTTTGTTCACGATCACTAAGATTGACAACAACTATCAGCCGATTTCCGTTTTTCTCACGCACAAAAGATAGTACTTCAGCAGGAAGATCGGTTTTTAAAGGCGTGAAACTTCCACCATTGGCGGCATTCCACAAACATTCGTTGGATTTTTTCAATTCATTCATCCGACGATAAAAGTCAGTAAAGTCAGAAGTTTTTCCCCAATCAATAACATCTTTTTCAAAGAATTGTAATCTTTTGTTGAGTGCCACTTCCTGTCCGTTATAGATGAGCGGGAATCCTGGGATAGTATATGTAACAACGGCAAAAGCTTTTACCCCCTCGCCAAGGCGTTCAAACTCGGTTCCATTCCAGGAGTTTTCGTCGTGATTGGAGGTCATCATCATGCGGAAGGATGTAGGTGGAAACAGGCTGTCTTCTTTGGCAAAATATTTCCAGATGTCAGTTACATTTTTTTCGCCTTTAGCAATGCTGTTCATGATGTGATGAAACTCCCAGCCGTAGTTGGCATCAAAAGCGTTGACCATCAGGTCGCGTTGTCCTTCGTCTTCGGCCAACATAAACACAGGTTTAATACTGTTGAGGTCTTTACGGGCTTTTTCCCAGAAGGCTGTCGGGACCATCCCGGCCACATCGCAACGGAAGCCGTCAATATCGGTTTCGGTGAGCCAAAATTTCATAGCTTCGATCATGGCTTCCCAAAGGGCAGGATTGTCATCATAGTTAAGGTCGGCCACATCAGTCCAGTCAAAAGGCGAAATGATATTGCCATTTTCATCACGGTTGTACCATTCAGGATGTTCTTTGATCCACACATGGTCAAAGGATGTATGATTGGCCACCCAGTCAAGAATCACCTTAAAACCGGCCTCGTGGGCCTTTTTTACCACGTTTTTAAAGTCGTCAAGGCTTCCAAACTCCGGGTTCACAGCTTTATAGTCGCGGATGGAATAATAGCTGCCGAGAGTTCCTTTGCGGTTGAGCTCTCCAATCGGCTGAATGGGCATAAACCACAGAATGTCAACACCCAAATCTTTCAGGCGCGGGAGGTGAGACGCAAAAGCATCGAAATTACCTTCGTTGGTAAACTGACGGGTATTCACCTCATAAATCACCGCATTTCGTGCCCAATCGGGAGTAATGACAAACGAAACAGGTTTTGTGATGGTTTTGGCTGCGTCGCGTTGCGACGTACACGACCAAAGCATGAACAAGCTAACCGCAACAGCGGCAACAATAAGAAGTTGAATAAGAGATGTTTTCATTGATGATGGGATTTATGAATCAAGTTTTTTTCTATGAGAAGGATAGTCTTTCAGGATTATTTCATTGTCAATGTTTCGTCATTGCCAAACCATACAAAACGGATATGCCACAGGCCATTGTCATCGAGCCAGAAGCCCTGTTTTTTCTCGCGAACAGCCTTCGTGTTCAACGATGTCAGCTTTGCTTCGCCAAAACTGACTGTCTTCATCGTTTTTGGGTAGCCATAGACGATCATTTCAACGAGTCGTGATTCGGGCATTCCCGGATAGCCGTTTCCTTTTCGGGAAAAGGACATTTCAACGCCTTGTTCGGTCATTTGACCGTCAAAATTCAATAACTCAAAATCTTGCTGCTCAATGGCGGAATAGCTTTGACCATCGTCTTCATACATAGAGCCATGCAAAGCCGTAATGCCTTCGGGCAAATAGACATGTAAGGAAAGCTCGCGCGAGCTGTACAAATCGGTATGGTTCACCGGAGCGATGCGCGGAATCACGCTGCCACCTTTGGCAAAAACAGGGATGGATTCGAGCGACAACTGTACCTGAATCCGTTTTCCTCCCTGCACTCGCTTTCCTGTCCAGAAATGATACCACAAACCCTTGGGCAGTTCAATGTCCATCGTTTGTTTTCCGGCTTCGGTCACTGGAGCCACAAGCAGATGGTCACCAAAATAATATTGACTAAAAAGCTCATCAAATCGTTGGTCGTCAGGGTTTTGCCAGAGCATCGGCCTGACGATGGGGCTTCCATTGGTGGTGGTTTGCCAAGCTGTGGTATAGATATAGGGCAATAATTCATAGCGCAGTTTCATAAACTGACGCACGATGCGTTGGGTTGTGTCGTTAAAAAAGACAGGTTCCGAAGGCATTCCGCTTCCGTGTGGTCTGAGGATAGGTGAAAAAACGGCAAACTGGAGCCAGCGGGTATAGAGTTCGTCATCCTTTTTACCTAGGGCAAAACCGCCTGCATCGGAGTGCATATATGGGATTCCCGAGAGGCTCATATTCAGCATTGCCGGCAGTTGCGCCTGCAGTCCACCCCAGCTACGCGCCACATCGCCGCTCCAGGGAACAATGCCAAATCGCTGGGTGCCGGCATAGCCGCTGCGAGCGAGGAAAAACAATCTCTTCTCCGGAAAATCGTGCCGGAACCGATCGTAAATACTTTTTGCCCAATAATGTCCATAAATACCATGGACTTCGTCGGCTTTCCCCCAGACGTGGCGGATTGCAGCCGGATGGCTCTCGGGCTCGCCCAAATCGCCCCAAAGACCTTCGACACCGATGTCGAATTGCTTACGGTATTCTTTCCAAAGCCAATCCTGTGCTTCGGGTTTAAAAATATCAATGAGTGAACCCGGTCCAAAATAAAAATGAGGGTCAACGAAAGTTTTTCCCGTGCTGTCGGTAACCAAAATTCCCAACTTATTGGCTAACTGCCAGTTTTTCAGGCTGTCAATGATATAAGGTTCGGAGATGGTGATGGTGCGGATTCCCCTTTCTTTAAAACTTTGGATCATCTTTTCCGGTTCGGGCCATGCGGGTTTCCACCAGTCGAGACGACCAAGGTGCCCCAAAATACTATCGCCAAACCAGTAAAAATCAAGGATAAGAGCATCAATCGGGAAGTCGGCATCGAGCATTTTCTGGACAATTTCTTCAGTTTCGGCCTGATTTCGGTAAGCCATACGCGACTGCAGATTTCCGTAGGCCCATCGCGGGAGTATTTCCTGTTTTCCGGTGAGCACCGAAAACTGTTTCAATGCAGAGGCTGCATTTTTACCCACAATCAGAAAAAAGTGCATTGACCCGCCACCGAAACCAAACTCCATCACACCTTCGCCTTTGCTGTCGGCATCTATCCATCCTTTGTGAGGATTGTCAAAAAAGATAAAATAGTTATTCGATGATAACAGCGTAGGAATCATATAGTTAAGATTCATGGCTCCGATTTCGTAGTTATAGTCGGGACGGTTATAGAGGCTCAGTTTCTTTCCTCTGAGATTGAGTCCCGAGGCTCTGCCACCACTTCCATAGAGTTTCTCGCCGACGCTGAGCTGAAAGCGTATTCCGCTTCCATCGTTGCGGCTGAAAAAGCCCTTTTCATCGGTCAGAAACGGATTTCCATTACGGAGATAACTTACCTGAAAAGGGTTTTTGCGAACCAATACTTGCAGTCCGCCCAAATCGAACACAACCAACGATGAGGTTTCCGTGATATTGGTTTTCACATCGGTTGGTTTCATCACCACAGCATGTGAAGGATAAAAATCCCAAAAACCTTTTGGATACCAGCCCACCTCGACAATACTGTCGGTAAAAGGCCGGAAAACCAAAGCCCCCTGCGAAGTGGTTACAAAAAGGCTGTTGTTGACAAGGCGATGGCTTTTGTATATCATCTCTTGGAAAAGATACTCAGGTTGTATCTTCTCAGCAGGCCGATAGCCTTCAAAAGAAATCAAGATATCTGTATTATCGGCGGTCTTCGCCACCTTGGTTCCGTCAGCATTGCGGAAAACAAAAGCCATCATGTGCGCCTCTGTGCCAGCAGGCAGATTGAAAAATTCGCTGGGTTTAAAGCGTGCTTCAAACAGGTTTTCGCCAACTTTTTTCATCTCAACCCGTTCATCGGGTTTGCCCCAATTTCCCACGACACACTTCCAGTCTTTTTCGTCGCGACTTTCGTCGGTAATCATTCCTGCGTGAAAATAAACCTTCCCGTCAACATCTTTCAAGGCGGCATTGCCCTGCCCGGCATCAAAAATGATGGTCACCATTTGATCAACATGAGGTGAGGCAGGATTTGTTGCCACAACCTGAGCGTAGGCAGTAGCTGAAAGTGCAATCAAGCCAAAAAGGATTGCACTGATTTTCAATATTCTAATATTCATATGACTGAATGAAAATGATACTGACTTGATTCTGATTTATTTCTGCAATTCGATGATACGGGCCGTCATTGCAGGGACATGGATGATGTGAAGCTGGTCGAAATAGGTTCGGCTCAGAACATCGGTGCCGGTGGAATAGCCTTCCAAACTTTTGGCGAATCGTTCTGTGCGGAAGCTACGGCTTTCCTCGTTGTTGTTGATCACCACCATTACCGACTGCTCATCGGTATAGCGGAAATAAACGTAAACGCCTTCTTCCGGGATATAATGCTTCAATTTACCGTGGATGATCGCTTCGCTTTTTCGGCGCCAGTGCATCAGGTGTTTCACAAAAGCCTGAGTTTCTGTCTGTTGTTCACTAAGTCCGTTACCATTGAAGGCATTCACGCTGTCGTTGGGCCAACCACCCGGAAAATCCTGACGGATGAAACCATGACCCTGATTTTCCCAGCCTTTCATCAAAATTTCGGTACCGTAATAAATTTGGGGCAATCCGCGTGTGGTGGCAAGAAGCACCAAAGCCATCCTGAGTTTTCGCACATCCTCGCCCAAAGTATTGAATATCCGGTCGAAATCGTGGTTGTCGGCGAAAGCAATGATTTTCTGCGGATCCTCGTATAGAAAGTCGTAGCTTAATGTTTCGTAAAGCTTGGCAGCCCCGGTTGCCCAGCCATTGGGTTCCATAAATGCCTCTCCGACAGCATATTTAAGCGGAAAATCGAAAACATGATCCAAAAGAGAATTAAATCCGTCGCCGTTTCGCTTGTTTTGCTGCCAATAAGCCACCTGTTGCGGGCTGTTGAGCCAAACTTCGCCGACAACCGAAAAGTTAGGATATTCCTGACGAATCCTTCTCATCCATTCAGCCATGAAGTTACGTTCGGAATAAGGGTATGTATCCATTCGGATTCCATCAATACCGGCAAATTCAATCCACCATATACTATTCTGTATCAGATAATTAGCAACTAAAGGGTTTCCCTGATTGAGATCGGCCATCATCACATCAAACCAACCCTTAAGCATTTTATCTTTATCGGCCTCAGCTGCATAGGGATCGGTAAGGGCTCCAGCCCTGAAGTTGGAACGTGTGAAAGTTGGCCATTGGTTAATCCAGTCGGGCATCGGTAGGTTTTTCATCCAATAATGGCCATCACCAAAGTGATTGAATACCATATCTTTAATCACTTTCAATCCGTTTTTATGGGCTTTGTCAACCAAGGTTTTGTAATCGTCGTTGCTTCCTAATCGCGGGTCAACGCGATAAAAATCGGTGATGGAATAACCATGATAGGAAGGAGTCTTCACGTTGCACTCAAAAACAGGATTGATCCAAAGTGCGGAAAAGCCCATTCCGGCAATGTAATCCAAGTGATTTTCAATACCTTTCAGGTCGCCGCCATGCCGCCCGTCGGGATTGTTGCGATTGGCACGGTCCACCATCCGCGGTACATTGTCGTTGTCGGGATTTCCATTGGCAAAACGATCGGGCATTAAAAGGTATATGGCATCGCTCGTATCAAAGCCTTGTCGCTGTGCCGAGCCGGGAGCGCGTTCCTTCAGCGCAAAAGAGTAGGTCAAAGGCTTGCCTTTTGGGAAACGAAATTGCAGTACAGCCATTCCGGGCTGGGCAGTTTCTGTAACTTCAAGGCTAATAAACAGATAATCCGGATTTTCAACCCGTTGAATTTCACGGATGATGAGCCCGGGATAATCCACGTCAGGATGCGACTGACCTATTTTGGATCCATAGACCATCAGTTGCAGCGAGGGTTCTTTCATTCCTGTCCACCAAAAAGGCGGCTCAACGCGTTCAATTTTTTGGGCAAAGACAATTTTAACTCCCATCAGAAATACGAAAGCAAGCAGAATGACCGGCCGATATATCTTGAAAATTTTGTTCATGATGTTCGTCTGGGTGAGATGTATTTTAAACAAAAAGCCGCATTGCATCGGCTTTAAAAATTAATGGGTAAAGGTAAAAAAATCTGTGGAATTTTGTCTGAAAAAGCCGTTTCGCTGTCAATGAAGTTCCGCAAACGGTTTCAAGACTTCATGGTTCATTTTTTGGACTAACCAATCATTGAGTTGCCGGCGGTTGACTTTTCCGGAAGCAAGCATTGGAATTTCCTCTGTAAAGAAAATGTAACGCGGCATTTCACGTGCCACGAGAACTTGTTCCATCTGCAGCCATAGCTGCATCAGTTTTCCGGCATCAAGGCGACCTTCGACCACAAGCACAGGCAACGCGCCTGCTGTACTGTCGGGGATGCTGCCAATAAAAATTGTTGCATTCACAAACGACGATAGTTTCTCTTCCACACACAACGGATGGATTTTATTACCCGCCGTGATGATCACATCATCGGCCCTGCCAAGCACCCGGAAAGAGCCATCAGGCATGAGCTCAATGAGATCGTTGGTGGCGATGGTTTTAGCTTTCAAAAAAGGAACTTCTGCAACCAAGCAATTGCGCGAGTCTGTTTTGATTCGAATGCCTTCTAAAGGCCAAAAGCTTTCGGAAGCACCTTCCCCATTGAGCTGCCGAATGGCAATATGACTCAGGGTTTCGGTCATGCCATAGGTGTGAATAATTTGTGTTGATAAAGTCTGAATTGCCTGAACAAGCTGATTATCAACTGCGCTTCCGCCAATAATGAGTTTGGAAATCAAATCGAGCGTTTCCGGTTTTTTTGCGATCGTATGGCTCAGTTGAAAAGGAACCATCGCGGCAAAATCTACCCGTTGCGATAATCCTTCCAAAGGATCAGCGCTTGTTTGGGTTGTTATCAATTCGAGCTTGCCAACCATTGCTCTAACAATCATCATCTTACCAGCAATGAAGTTGGGCGAAAGGCACAACAGGGCTTTCATACCTTCTTTCAAACCAAAAGTTCTCAGGCTGAGTCGTGCGCTTGCCATCATGGATTCGCGGCTGACGGTAATCTTTTTGGGCTGCCCTGTGGAACCCGAAGTAGTGAGATTGATCTCAGGGCTATCTGACCACCACTCGCGTAAAAAGGCGATCACTTCCTGCGCAAGCGGACTGCCCTGTTCCGCAATTTTGTCAAGGAGGGCGTGATCCGAGCTGCGGAGTTGTTGCCCGTTGAGAAAAAACAAGTCAGGAAACGGTTCTATATCAGCGTATCGAGCAGCCATGATTGATGTGGTTGGTAAAAGAGCCGGGCATTTTTGAGCTCAAGGGGTGAAGAAATATTATTAGAAAAAAGTTGCCCCGTTCCCAAAGCCTGAACAAGTTCGTTGTTTTTGGATGCTGTCCATTGCGCCAGCGCGTTCAGCCCGACATTGGACTCCAAAGCCGAGCTCACCCACCAGGAAATCCCTCTTTTTTCGACCAGTTCTACCCATTCATCGGCTTGTTTGAAACCACCAATCAACGAAGGTTTTAGAACTAAAAAAGAGGGTGAAAGATCGGTTAGCAATTGTTCTTTAGCTTTCTTCGGGCGAAATTCAATCAGTTGTTCGTCCAAGGCCACAGGGATAGGGCTTGTTTGGCAAAGCTCCCGAAGGAGGTCATAATCAGCAGGTTTTACAGGCTGTTCGATGGAGTGAATCTGAAATTCAGCCAATTGACGAAGTTTCTTCATGGCGTCTTTTGCCTGAAAAGCGCCATTGGCATCTAATCTCAATTCTATTTCGGCTCCACGAGGATGGTTTCGCAATGTTTCCAAAAGCCGCAACTCTTCGTCGAAATCTATTGCTCCCACTTTGATTTTCAATGCTTTGAATCCATCATCCAATTTTCGAAACATCCGGTCGCGCATCTGAGTTGAGTCGCCCATCCAAACCAAACCATGAATGGGAATCCCTTTCTCTCCACTGGAAAATTTGGTATCTCCGAAAAGAAATTGACGGCCGTTTTTCAGGTCGGCAAAAGCCGTTTCAATCGCAAAAGTTAAAGTATGGTTTTCTATCTCCTTTGATTTCTCAAGGCTCTCCGGCTCATTGATATGATCGCAAAACCAGTCGAGAGCAGATGGAATCCGGTCAGCATTCACCGGACTCAACCCCTTGATAAAGTTCAACTCACCAATCCCGATATTGCCGGCAAGGTCGCTGACTATCAGAAACCAGGATTGTTTTTCGTGTAAAACGCCCCTCGAAGTGCCGGCCTCAAAACGAAAACGGAGCGAACGACTTGTCCATCGTGCTTTCAGCATGACTCAAATCGAAAAGGTGAAACCAAAAATCAATACGGCCAACATGGTAAAAAGCGCCAGGCGTTTCAAAAACGGGTCGAGGCGAGCGGGAGTTTTTTCGCAAGTCACACGGATCAGGTCGCTGACAAAAAGGGCAAGTGTTACAAAAAACGTCCAGCTTATCCATTTAGCCTCAATGATCAAAAGGAAAACTGCCATCAAAGCAAACGGGAGCAGCACCAAAAAAGCGTGATAGATTTTGGCACGTTGGTATCCCATTTTCACCACGAGTGTATGCTTTCCGGTGATGCGATCGTTTTCGTGATCGCGCATATTATTCAGGTTGAGTACCCCGGTGCTCCACATTCCCATGGCCACGGCAGGCAAAAAGACCTCTGTTTTGATTGATCCTGTGGAAACAAAAAAGGTTCCGGCCACGGCCAGCAATCCAAAGAACAGAAAAACAAACAGGTCGCCCATACCGTAATAGCCATATGGATTTTTCCCTATGGTATAATTGATGGCCGCAGCGATGGCTGCCAGGCCAAAAGCAAGAAACAGAAGGATTTGCGTCAGGCTAAGTTGAGCCAGTCCGAAAAGCAGCCACAGCCCGCTCAATAAGGAAAGCAAGGCTGTAACAGCCACGGCCACTTTCATTTCTTTGCGGCTGATCTCGCCCAACTGTACGGTGCGTTTGGGGCCAACCCGCGCCTCGTTGTCAATACCGCTATGGGTATCGCCCAGATCGTTGGCGAAGTTTGACAGAATCTGGAGCAAGAGTGTTGTCAGACCAGCCATGAGGGCGGCATTTCTGTTGAAGGAAGGTTCTTTGGCCGCGATGATGGCTCCCAAGGCCACGCTCGACAAAGCTAGCGGCAGGGTACGCAGCCGGGCTGCCTTGACCCACGATTGCATTTTGGCCATACGCTACGGCTATGGGAATTTCGGGAAACGATGGAAATCGGGTT
>JBDHYV010000062.1:0-11825 GCA_039811545.1 Bacteroidales bacterium
TTTTTTAGCTATTTTATCAAGGTTTTTCCGCAAGGCTGCCCTCCCCTTTTTCGATGCAGCTTTGATGGCCGGCGGACTTCTCGTGATCAAGAAAGCCTGGGGCGAACTAACGATTTATCGCGACGGAGGCGAATATCCCACCGAATTGGTTGCGGTTGTCATTCCTATTTATTTGCTCATCTGGTTGGCCGCTGTGCTACTGAGTGGCGGCTACGATAAACCCTATAAATTTGTTAAAGCACTAAGAGGCAGTGCTATCGGCACACTGTTTATCTTGATTCTATATGGTCTGCTGCCCGAAAGCTTTCGATTTTCACGCGCGCTCATTGTTCTTGGCGCACTCTGGTATGCTGCTGTCTTGTTACTCACCCGTCTGAGCGGTTATCTTCTTCATTTCGATGGCTTTGTGCTTGGAAGGGACGAAAAGAAACGTTTTTTAATCATCGGTAGTGCCCCCGAAGCAAACCGTGTGGAAGCCATTTTGAAAAGCACTGCCCTAAAAACCGATTTTATAGGTATCATCTCGACCGATCAGTTTTCCAACGGCAAGTGCTCATGCCTTGGCACTTTGGACCAGGTTTCGGACATCATCACCATTTATCAAATCAACGAAGTAATTTTTTGCTCGAAAGATGTGTCACACCAAACCATTATGGATAAAATGGCCGCCTGGCAATCGAGTAGAATCAGCTATAAAATTGCACCCGAAGACAGCCTTTCCATCATCGGGAGTAATTCCATCAACACCAAAGGCGACCTTTATACCGTTGCCATTCAAGGAATTGACACTGTAGGTAACCGACGCAACAAACGTTTCTTCGACCTTCTATCCTCAATCGTTATTTGCATATTTTTCCCATTTATACTCCTTCTGCCTGGAGGCGGCAATATTCTGTTGAAAGCCTTCAAGGTTTTCACCGGAAAACTGTCGTGGGTGGGTTATTGCCAGCCATTGTCGAAACAAATGCGGTTACCTTCAATAAAAAATGGTGTACTTTGCCCGGGCGATGTGTTTGACAAAACCATTACGGATAGCGAATTGCTCAACCGCATCAATCTGCTCTATGCCCGTGATTATACGGTATTTAAAGATCTGAACATTTTTTTCAGAGCAATAAAAAAGGCCGGCAGAAAAGATTGATCGAAAAAAGAAGACGAAAATCCCTTCAAAATCTCTACCTTTGCCGCCTTGTTTTACTTAGGTTCATTCACAATATGCTTAGCAGACGCCATCTTCGCGTAAAAGTTCTTCAGGCACTTTATGCTTATTTCCAGTCGAACAACACCCAATTGGATCAGGGTGAAAAACAATTGCTGCTCAGCATCAACAAGTTATATGAACTTTTCATTTATCAACTTTCCTTTTTGGTGGAGGTTCAGCGTTATTCTGCTCATCGTGTTGAAGAAAATAAAGGCAAGCACTTGCCCACCGAGGAAGACCTGAATCCCAATATGCGTTTTGTCAATAATCGAATACTTACGGCTATTGCCAACAATCGCGACTTTCTCAAAAAGGAACAACTCTACAAAATCAATTGGTCGCAGGAGAAGGAATTGATTCGTAAATTCTACATAACGATGCGTGAATCTGAGGCTTATGAAAAATACATGAGCAAAGACACCAATACTTTTTCCGATGACAAAAAACTCATTCTTTTCCTTATCGAAAATATTTTCGCCGAGTTTGAGCTTTTAGAGGCTTTTTATGAAGAGAAGAGCATATTCTTTGTTGACGATTACCATTTGGTGAGCTATCTTCTGATGAAGTTTATCAAATTTATGGATAGTAGTTTTGACGAAAACACTCTCCTACCCGACTTGTTGAAGACGGAAAAGGAAGACGACAACGAAGACATGGTTTTTGTGAAAAGTCTTTTCCGAGAAGTCATTTTACACAGTGAAGAATGGGGAAAAATCATCTCAAAATCAACTTCAAACTGGGAGTTGGAACGCATTGCAGTAATGGATGTCATCATTCTGAAAATGGCATTAACCGAGTTAACTTGTTTCCGTTCAATTCCGGTGAAAGTAACGATAAACGAGTATATTGACATTTCCAAATATTTCAGTACCGCCCGCAGCAAGATATTTGTCAACGGCATCCTCGACAAATTACTGGCCGAGTTGAGCGTTGATGGCCGGATTATCAAAACCGGACGCGGCCTTTTAGACAGCTAATCTGATTTTCCTAACTAATTTATTTACCTTACTTTTCGGCAGGGTTAAGCCACAATTCATATTTACGTTCAGCCAGCACATCTTGCTTGCTGAAAAGGTCGTTGTGGTATGTACCACTAATAAAATCGTTCATCTGGCTGCAATAATATGGGCTTTTCGGGATACCGCAAATGCCTGTTGGAATAATCATATAGCTATCTTCGAGTTTTCCCATATTAAAAATATGGCGTTGCGAAGCGCCGTGAACCACATCGAAAGGTTGATGAAAAGCGTAGGCCATGGGGCTCACAGTATGAAAACTTCCGCCAACGGCCACGGGTCCTTTATTAAAATGGAAAAGTTTATCTAATATTTTCACTTTCCCCATCGGATGCTTTAAGGTGAGCTGATGCAATTTGCCCCAGGCCCACTGTTGAGCATTGGCTCCCAATTGGTTTTCTATTTGAGACACTGTGTGCTTAAATGCCAGAATGACAATCTGTTCAAAACTTTCTTTTTCGGGCGTATCCGTCCTATCAATCCAGCCCGAAAGCTGGTGATTCCAGAAGTGCTCGAACAAATGCCGCATCAGACCCGATGGGAAAGATTTATAGAAAGCCTCGCCCAATTCATCCGCCATCACCTCTCTCATAAAATTCAGGACAAACAAATCGAACACAGCAGGCTGAACCATCGTGGCCGACATCCGTCCGTCCCAGTCTTTCAATGCTTCAACCATTTTTTGCTCGCGAAGGTTGAATGAATCTTCATGTTCGAGCACTCTAAGAAGTTGAGGAACAAATTTTAACGCAAAAAGTGAGGTCTGGTCGGTTTGTATTTCCATAAAGTCGCGGCTATTGAGCGTGGGTTTTTCGTTTATCAGTTGTCGGATTCGGTCAATGCGGGAAGAATTATCGTACCAAAATCCGATATAATACGGATAATCAGCCGAAACCGTTCGATTATTGGCCGACGAAACAAATCCTGAAGGCGGGTTAAATTCGAACGGCAATGAATCGAAAGGCACAAAAGTTTTCCACTCGAAACGGTCGGTGTCGCCCGGAACCGGCTGAATGCCAATTCCTTCGTTTCGCACCGGCACGGCTGAGGCTGCCTGAAGGCCAATGTTTCCATTTGCATCGGCATAGACCACGTTTTGGCTGACAGCTTGTAAGGTGGATAGCGCCTCACGGAAATCCTTCCAGTTGCGGGCTCGGTTCAAAAGATACACGCTTCGGAGCTCATTGCTGTAGTCATTTCCAGTCCATCTCATGCTGATTGCCTCATTTTCAATGTCTTTAAACTCAGAAATGACCGGTCCGTGATGCGTAAAACGGTTGATCTTTTCGATTGTATCGCCTCCTTTTATAGCAATTTTTTCGGTTACAATTTCCATTGGAAGCCATTTACCGTTATAGAAATATTGATTCGGATGCGTCGGATCGGTTTTCTCGACAAAAAAGTCCATTTCGTCCACATAAAGATTGGTCATCCCCCAGCCAATGCTGTCGTTGTGTCCGTTGATGACACATGGTGAGCCAGGCAAAGCTAAGCCGGTAACATTGAGTTTTCCTTCGATCACCTGATGAATCTGATACCAAATTCCCGGAGCACCAAAACCAAGATGCATATCATTGGCCATCAACGCATTGCCGTCTTTGCTTTTATGGCCATTCACCGCCCAGTTGTTGCTTCCATTGAAAATTTCCAAGCCCAGCTCTTCCAAAGCCCGATTTCCATCGAGCAGTCCAAAAGCACTGCTGCTCACCGGCTGAGTTTCATAAACATAAGTTTTTTGTGGTTCGGGGAAGAGTTGTCTCCATAGGCTATCGGGCAGATGATTTCTCAGTTTGTAGAGGGCTATTTCGTTTTGCCACGAACCCGCGAGGTCCCAGGCCATATATCCGATAAGGTTGACAGTATGAAAGCTTTTCCAAGGCTCGGGTTTATAGCCTAATAGAGTGAATTCGGGAGGTAATGACCGGCCTTGCTTTTCAATGAAGGCATTGACGCCTTGGGTAAAGGCATCCAAACAAGCCACAACAGCGTCATCAGAGTGGGCGATGACTTCTTTTGACTTTTTGCTCATGCGTAAGGCGCGTAGCAGATGGTCGGTTTTCACCATATCTTTTCCGAAAATCTCCGACAGTCGCCCCATCGTTACCCGTCGCAACAAATCCATTTGCCAAAGGCGATCCTGAGCCATTACAAAGCCGGTGGCAAAATAAAGATCATGCTCGTTTTCGGCAAAAATATGTGGCATAGCATATTCATCCCGCACGATTTGCACCTTCGCTAGAAGCTCTTTTGCAGTAAAATTTTTGTTATAATCCGGCAAAGCTCTTGACGTAACATAATGCAGGGCCAGAAAACCAATCAAGCCAACTAAAACAACTATCCCAATGATAATGAATAGAATACGGCGTAATGTTTTCATGTTATTTTTTTTATCGTTGTGAAACTTCTTCGTGGCGGGGATTTATTTTCGGGAGCACATCGTCGAGCAAGGCCCTCAATGCAAAGGAATAAGCCCGAAATCTTTCGGCAATCATCTGATCAAATTTATCCACTCCATTTTGCCCGGAATAGCTGATTACAGCGGCATACATCTCGTCCATTTCCTGTCTGTCGTTGGCTTCCACCTTTGGATCGTCCACCAAAACCGAAGGAAAACATTCGCGTAAAGTACGGTCGCAGTTGCGTGCTTTTTCGACGGATTGCTTCGAGACCACGTCATATACAAAACGGGCGTTGTAGGCTTGTGGCGGATATGGGTTTTCGAGTGCCTGAAAATAAGGATGTTGGTAGTTGTTTTCGAGATAGGCTTTGCGCATGACCTCCCAAACATAGCGTTCCATCACCGTATGTCGGTTCGATACCAACTGAACGGCGTTAATTTTTGATTGCTCCCAGCCGAGCATGGCTTTCAGATTTATCCAAAGCATCTTCCAGACGCTCATCCCGGGCAGGGGAGCACAATGATAAGGCATGGTTTGATCTCCAAGGTAATGCATTGACCAGCCCAAAAAACGCCAGCCCCAATACAGCTCGCCTTGCTCAAATGCAAATTCTGACAGCATTTTGTAGAGATTCAGGCGATAATCAACGAATGTCTTTTTAAGGAAGGGAGCAAACCGAAAAACAATGCCTGCCTCGTGATAAAAACTCATGTGAAAAGGTGCCTGGCTGCTGTATTCTAAGTTGGGATTGCCAAAAGTCTGTTTTCCGAACTTGTATTCAGGCCCATAGTAGGAATTATTATCCTCGAAGAGGCCAAGGTCGAAACCATAGTCCATCTCGTCGGTTGCTGCAACCAGCACATCGAAAGGAGCCACTTTATCACCCTCGCTTAACCAGGTATAACGTACAAAAACCATCGTGGAGATGTCTTCGAGCGTGCTAATTCTGTGTGGGTCGGCCAGCCTAGCAGTATCGAAAGTTTGCCCTGGCATTGGATGAAGATAAAGCGGGACGTAGGAGTTTGGGTTGATGCGGATAGCCCTGAAAAACCGTTCCCGAATGTCGGCTTTATTTCCTGTGGCCTTAAAAGTTAGGGCATCGGGACAAGCCTGGTAGTTGGGCAGATTGCGCTGCGACCATTCTTCTTGCCTAGCTAAGAATTGTTCAAGCGAGGCTTCATTTGCCAATAAAAAGGATAACAGTTCTTTGGCTTCAACGACTTTAAGGCTTGGCCATACCGGGTTGTTTCTCAGAGCAGGATAGGTCAATAGTGGATGTTCGTTCCAGGAATATCCGGGGAGGGAAATGTGCAGCAAAAACAATCCCAAAAATACTGATTTCAGCAAAAAGATTCTCATGGCAAAATGGTTAAGTGATGCAATAGTAGTTTTTTTTTACTTCCGATCACTACTGTCCGGGTAAATTTTGAAGATTCATCGCTTCGCTCTGAATGACAGCGTACTATGTTGGTGTCGGCTGGATGGGGCTGACCGAAACAATTGGCTTCCGGCTAATCTGGTTTCATTTCAAAAAAAAACGCCCTTCTTTTCAGTCGGACGTTTTGATGTTGATTATTCCCAGAGGGATTTTTGCTGGCTAATTTCTTTTAGGAAAGGATTGGCATTCAGTGCCTCATCCATTCGTTGTTTAAATTCGGGCATTCCGTAGTTTTTGCCGGTCGTTCCTAATCGGTTTACCACTGCCAGTCCTTCTTCAATGCCATTGCTGTAGTATGCCATAAACTTTTGGTCGAGGCTGGTATAATAATACAAGTCGTCTAAATAGCGCTTACCTAGGATATCCATTACTCTCAAGGCTTTATCGCGTGCACCGGCTTCAAAATACAAGTCAACCCAAGGCAACATGAAATAGTCGTAAGGTATTTTCGAGTGCGGGAACATTTCTTGGGCTTTATCGAGGACAATGACAGCCGAATCCATCTTACCCTCGTTCACAAGCTCCTGAGCCAAACGTACATAGCTTTGTTTAACGATAGCTGAATTCCGGAAGCTCTCACGGTCAACGGTAACTTTTGGGCGGTCCAAATTACCCCATTTCGCCTTATTGACTAACAAATCGTAGGAGCCCTTGGCATACACACCGCCCATGCCACGGTAATAGCCCTTGGCCAGTACGGGCATAAATTTGAAGACAATTCCTTCCATGTGGCAATATTTATCCACATTAAAGACTTTACTGATTGCGCTTGGGTTTACAAAATAAATAGGGCGCTGCCAGTTGTTGCTGGCAATCAGATCGAGGAGCATCAGATCGTTTTTATACAACATTCCCTGCGAGATGTCCCATTCAATCACATCCACAATTTGGTCTTCGAGTTCTTTTGGCACAATTCCGCTGCGAATAACGGCTTGTTTATCAACGGTAATTTTTAATTTTTTAGCCGGCAAGAAATTTATTTTCTCACCCGAATTGAGTGGAAATTTTGTCTGATCATTGTCAAGCGCTACAAAGTTTATGGCATCTTTAAGTTCCACTGCTGAGTTGACACGGGCGACAACGGGAAGATATTCGTTTACACCCTTGTTATATTGTTCGGGGCGCAATGTCAGGGGTAAAGGATCAGAGTCATACACTTTTTTACCAAGCTGATGCACATACCAGTCGCCCGAGGCGAGCATATAGTTCACAACGCGCATATCGGTTCTGAAATTTTCCACTTCCTGCACATACCAAAGGGGGAAAGTATCGTTGTCTCCATTTGTAAAGACAATCGCATTGGGGTCACACTGTGCAAGATAGCTTTTGGCAAAGTCGCGGGCTGAGTATCTTCCTGAGCGGTTGTGGCCTTCCCAGCCTTGCACAGCCATCAGGCCCGGCACGAACACAAGGCTCAAAAGCGAAACGCCTATGGCCACGACTTCCTTTTTCGAAAGATATTTCTGCAAAGCATCGTACAATGCCAGTACACCAAATCCAATCCAAATGGCGAAAGCATAAAAAGAACCAGCGTAGGCGTAGTCGCGTTCGCGAGGCTGTAAAGGGGTTTGGTTAAGATAGATGACGATAGCAAATCCTGTCATAAAAAAGAGCAAAAAAACTACCCATGTGTCTTTGGAGTGGTTTTTGAGGTGAAAAAACAGGCCAGCCAACCCAAGCAGCAGCGGAAGAAAATAGTAGCGTGTGTGTGCCGGGCTTTTCATGCTTTCGGGCAGGTTCGACTGGTTTCCCAAACGTGGATTATCAATAAACCCTATTCCACTCACCCAATTTCCGTTTTCATATTCACCCTGACTCTCCACATCGTTTTGCCGTCCAACAAAATTCCACATAAAATAGCGGACATACATGTGGCCAAGCTGATAGTTAAAGAAAAACCTCAGGTTCTCGCCAAAAGTAGGCCTGACCAACACATCAGTGCTTCCATCAGATTTGGTAACCTGAAGGGAAGTTCCTTTGATGTTGCCAATCTGCTTATACATCTTGGCATGGCTTGCCTTCTGATTGCTCCACATTCTGGGAAAGACACTGGAAAAACGCGGATCGTAAATTGCTTTTGAGCTTTTGCGGTTATCGGTGATGATATATTTCCCGCTTTTTTTATCTTTGATATAAACAGGACTGCCATCTTCGTAATCCACCACAGGGGCATTGTAATACGGGCCGTAAAGCAGTGGCCAGTCGCCATATTGTTCACGATTAAGATACGACAAAAGCGAAATGGCATCGTTGGGTTCATTTTCGTTGATAGGAGTGTTGGCATTGGCGCGTATGACAATCAAAAAGAAGCTCGAATAGCCGATGATGATGAACATCAAGGCTAGCACGAGAGTATTGAGAATCACCTTACCTTTGGCACGGGTATAATACAGTCCAAACACAATGGCAGCAAAAATTAGCAGAAAATAGACTACTGTACCAAAGTTAAACGGCAGGCCTAGGTCATTAACGAAAAACAATTCAAATTTACTGGCAAGATTGACAATCTGAGGTATAAGAAAACTCATAATGAATCCGAGGATGAGTATTGACGAGAGTCCGGCGATGACAAAACCTTTCCAGTGCGGTTTATACTTTTTGAAATAAAACACATAAACGATTGCCGGCACAGCCAGCAGGTTGAGCAGATGCACGCCTATGGAAAGTCCGATGAGATAGGCTATCAGCAGAAGCCAACGGTAGTTATGCGGTTCATCGGCCACTTGCTCCCAGCGCAGAATTGCCCAAAACACGACGGCTGTAAAGAACGACGACATGGCATACACCTCGCCTTCGACAGCCGAGAACCAGAAAGATTCGGTAAAAGTATAGGCCAGCGCACCAACAACACCAGCACCCAGCACAGCATATTGATGTGCTTTGTTGTTGGCATCCTCCCCTTGCATCATAAATTTGCGTGCCAGCAGGGTGATAGTCCAAAATAAAAAGAGAATGGTCAAGCTGCTCGAAAGTGCTGACATCACATTGATCATTAGGGCTACCTTGCTTGTGTCGCCAAATGCGAAGAGGCTAAAAAAGCGTCCAATCATCTGAAACAATGGTGCTCCCGGAGGATGGCCTACCTGCAGTTTATATGCAGTGGAAATATATTCACCGCAGTCCCACCAACTTGCCGTTGGTTCAAGGGTGAGAAAGTAAACAAGGGTTGCAATGGCAAAGACAAGCCAGCCAATGAGATCATTCAGTCTCTTAAAATTCATAGTATCAATGGTTTAACTTTACATCTAAACTCTAACAGGGAATAAAAGACAAAAATACGCCAAGTTTTCGATTCCTTAGGCTTTCGTTCTTTTATATGCTTGTGTTTTTAACATTTATTTCCTACACGCAATGAAAATGAGGCATTACCTAATAGAGACTCCCCTGTTTCGTGTAGATCGGAATCCTGACTTGGATTTTTGTACCTTTTCCTTCCTGGCTTTCGACCCGAATGCTACCCTTGAGTAGATGAGTAAACTCATTAACCAAGACCATTCCCAAACCCGAGCTTGGCTCGCCGGCGGTACCTTTGCGGCCTTTGAGCTGCACATCAAAGAGTTTATTCACCATATCGGCCGGCATTCCGATACCTGTATCCTGCACTTCGATAATAGCTTGTGCTTCTTCGAGATGGGCCATCACCGTAACCTGACCTCTAATGGGTGTAAACTTTAGAGCGTTGGAAAGAATATTCCGCAGGACAACACTCAACATTGCCGGATCGCTCTGAACCATCAGTTTATCGGGCACCAGAATCTTGATGAGGATATCTTTTTCGGCAATCTGAGCCTGATAATGATCAAGGTTTTTGCGGACCAATTCATCGAGACGAAAAAACTCGGGATTCATTTTTAGCGTTTGGCGCTGGATTCCGGCCCAGGAGAGTAGGTTCTCGAGCAGCTCTGCCACTCCTTTGGCCGTATGATGTAGAGTGGATGCCAGCTTTGCAAGTTCCACAGGGCCATAATCATAACCCTCGCCGGCTAAAATTTCGGTTAGCAACAGGAACGAGTGAAATGGGCTTCGAAGGTCGTGTGCGATTACCGAAAACAGTTTATCCTTTTCCTGATTCGATTTTAGAAGGCCTGCTTCCTTTTCCAGCAACATGGATTCCATATTTTTGATTTCGGTGATGTCGCGCGAGATGCCCACCAATCCGTTGATAGCTCCTGTTGAATCGCGAAGTGGCACTTTGGTGGCACTAAACCATTTCCAGCCTTCAGATGTTAGGATGTACTCCTGCTTGTTGACGACCGGAATGCCCGTCTGCATCATCTTTTGTTCGTCATCATAGGCCACGTTTGCATGAACATGGTCAAAAAAGTCGTGATCGGATCTGCCAAAGGCTTGTGATGTTTCACTCAATCCAAGGGTGTGGGCTTGTGCTTTATTGATTCGTATAAAACGACTTTGCTCATCTTTGAAGTAAATGGTGTCGGGCATATTATCCATCAATGCCTGTAAAAGGTCACGTTCCATTTTAATTTTATCCTGTGCCTCTTTCAGGGCTGTAACATCTTCGATATAGCCTTCCTGAAAAAGCAGTTCATCGTGCTCGTTACGAACTCCCCTACCCCTTTCCCACACCCAACGGATAGAACCGTCGGCCGAAATAATACGGTATTGAATATCCACCACCTTATTCTCCGATGTTCCTTCTTGCCAAACTTTCCTGAGCATTGCCCTACATTCGGGATGCACGATTTCATTGTAATGGGCAATATCATTAAGAAAGCTTTCGGCATCATATCCGGTAACCCTCACCGAGCCATCGCTAACGAAAAACATCGAATAGTTTTCGTCAAACCGACATCTGTACACCATTCCGGGCAGCCAGTTTACCATTCGGTTCAGCTCGCGTTCCTGATCGGCCAGTTTAGCTTCGATATTTTTTCGGTCTGAAATATCCTGATAAAGTGCAAACGCTAAGGTTGCACCATTCGAGAGCTGAATTGGCATGGCGGTGATGGCCACCTGAATCCTCTTTCCATCGGCGGCCATACGAATCGTTTCGTGACCTTTCTGCGTTCCACCAAGTACTTCTTTACTCAAGTTTGTGGCTTCGTTAAACAACTCGGGCGGCACAATGAAGTCGTTCACATGTCTGCCGATAATTTGTTCCGCTGGAAAGCCAAACATATTGACAAATGAGGCATTGATATCAATCACTAAGTCGTTTGAATCAACCAACACCATTCCAAAAGGAATGCTCCCGAGCAACTTCTTATAGCCGGGCAAATCGTCTTCTCTACTTTCGTTTGTTTCATCGGGTGTAACGCTGACATAAAGACATTTTTGACCATCTCCAACATTCATTGGTTTGGCTTTGCAGCGCACACGTTGCCCCGAACCGCCGTTAATCACGAGTAATGTAACCATTTCAACCGGCTGCCTCTCAACAGCCGACAAAATTTTTTGCACGGCTTCGGTACGGAAAATCGTTTCTAAGCCCGATCCGATAATTGCTACCGAATCAATCATAAAAACTTTTGAAATAGCGCTGTTTCCATACAAAACCAAGCCGTTTTCATTCACAATGAGGGCGGGTTCGGGCAAAAAATCAAACCATTCGGAGAAGCTATATTTTATCGTAGGCTGCACTATTTCAACATATTACAACACAAAATAACAGTAGATTTCTATTTTTTTTATTAAATTCAAAATTACAGCAAAAAAATCACACCAAGAACGTTGAAATTTCTTAAAAACGATAGGCCCGCCATCTAAGAAAATGGTCTATTATCACCATGGCGGCCATTGATTCAACAATG
>JBDHYV010000063.1:0-11784 GCA_039811545.1 Bacteroidales bacterium
AATTTTGGAGAACAGGGTAGGGTATGAAAAATAAATTATTAATGCTGACTGCTATGGGTTTATCTTTGGCTTTTTTGGTTGTTGCCTCCGTATCCTGAGCCCACGAAAGGCTTCCAAAGCAGACGATAAGAATAAATGACAGTGCAATTTTTTTCATCTTAAGCGGATTTTCGGGTTAGTTATTCTTAGCTCCCTGCTTGATCCATTCGAGGATGAGCGCAGCATCGCCTAACTCATATTTTTTCCAGCTATGGGTTGCCGTGGATGGATGTGGGTATTGATAAATTTTGCTTGATTCGGGATTTGTTGTATTGACGAGCGAAGGCACGATTGATGCAAAAGCATTGCCAGTGCTGAGGTTGGGTGCAGTAGCTCCTGTTTTATGACAGGCCGTGCACTGATTGTTTTTTGCAAAAATTGGCTCAATCTGGCTTGCAAAACCGATTGGCTCCTCAGGATTGATAACCGGTGGTTTTTCTGGCACCACAAAATCGTATCCGCACGAAGGCAAAAAGCCCACAAATGCAAAGGCTAAGGGTAAAATCAAGCGCCTCATTTTCAGGGTCATTTGGATTGGATTTTTAGTTTAAACAGCAATTAATTTTATTGATTTCGACCAGCTGAAATAACGTGATTGAAATATTAGACAAAAAAACATGGGGTTCGCCAACTTGTAGTCTGCCCCATGTTTTTCTTCGTCATACAATTAGTCGTTCACAGCAGCAATGGAGTTTTGAAGCAGTTTTACAGTAAATCCCGGGTTATGAATGCCGCGGCTGCCGTCCTCGCTGATGGCTTTATAGTTGAGGAAAGCACCAGTAAGGGCCGGCGAATAGGTGCCGGGTTTTGGGCTGCCGCTGGGAGCCAGAATGCCTTTTGCTTCGAGTTTAACCCGCAGATCATCTAACAACCCGGAAACCTGTGCCTGAAGATTGTTAACATTGGTGTTGAGCGAGCTGGCATTGGTGTGGCAGCCAACACAACTTGCTGTGTTCAGCCCGTTGGAAGCATTGCGCATCTTCATGGTGTGGCCACCCGATTCGGCACCCGTGCCGGGAGCCATGTGGCAGCTCACGCACTGGTCAGTAATGCTGCCATGAGGATTATTAATGGCCAAACCTTCACCAATATTCACTAAACCAAGGCCGGTAACTAAATTGGCCTGAGTGCCGTGATGCAGGGTGTAATAAGGGCTGGTGATGGTCACATCAGGTCCACCGATCACCGGGAATGGATTGATTTTTCGTCCCTGATGACACGAAGCGCAGAGGCTTCCTTTGCCAAAATCAACCGATTCGTTGGTGTTGAACAGCGAAACGGATCCACTTTTGGTGAGTACTAAATCAGCAGTGGTATAGGTATCGTGAATTTTATGACAGGTATAACAGTTGGGTGGATTGGGGCTTGCAATTTTTGCGCCACTTGCCAGCGGATCATAGGTTCCGTTGAGGAATCCTCTGTAGCCTTGGCTCGTATGGCAAACAGCACACTCACCGTTGTTGTGGCTGATGTGCCCACCGGTGGCATGCAGTGAGTTTTCCCATTGCATAGTCCTTACCGATAAACTCTGGGTGTTATTATGACAGGTAACACAAGTTGCCGTGCCGTCCTGTCCGTCAATGCCGTCTTCACCGTCTTTGCCATCCTTACCGGCAATACCGGCGGGGCCTTCTTTCGTACACGAACTCAACGAGAAGGAAAATAAAATCGCGAGGCTGAAGATCCAGCCGAAAAAGGTTTGGGTTTTCATTGAAAATTTAGGTTTTAAGTTCATCCTTTTTAGTCATGATGAGGCCACTGCCCCATGCTTCATTCTTTTGTGCTGCAAGTTTACCCCCAACCTATAAGCCCGACAAGCTGATTTTAATGATATTTTTTTGCCCAACGATGGATGTTTTGTAAAAAAAAAATTGATATATATCAATTAATATAGATATGTACCTTTTTAACAAACAGATTAATAAGGCGTTATAAAAAAATTAGCTATTAAGGGAACAGATACCCAATTACTCCAATTTGTTAAAAAATGTTAGCAAACCGAGCTGTTCAGCCCCTCCATGGTGTCCTTAAAAATTTCAAAAGTCTGGCGAATCAAGAGCGAGATGTTGCCAAATGCATTCGCGGTGGATTCGCTAAAAACCGAAAAGAATTTTATTGGCATTAATACCAATGGAATATTTGCCAGCGTTATATACCTTGGCAAAATCTTGGACAATCTGAAAAGGTTTTTTTTGTTTCAGGTTTTGCCGTGGTTGTTTTTCTTTACTTTTGCATAGTGCTTTAAGCTAAAAATCAATATGTTAAAAACGATACAAACCGCCTTAATATCTGTTTACTATAAAGATCGCCTCGATGAAATAGCAAAGATTTTGGCTGCATCTGGCGTAAAAATCTTCTCAACGGGAGGCACCTATGATTATATAGCGGACTTCGGCATTTCGGTTGAAAAGGTAGAAGACCTCACGGGTTATCCTTCTATTCTGGGCGGAAGGGTGAAAACTTTACATCCAAAAGTTTTTGGCGGCATTCTTGGTCGTTCTGACAAAGCCACCGATCGCGATGAGATGAAGGAGTATGATATCCCAGCCTTCGATCTGGTTATCGTTGATCTTTATCCTTTCGAAGAAACCCTTCGTCAGAGCACCGACCAAAATGCCATTATTGAAAAGATTGACATTGGTGGCATTTCGCTGATTCGTGCCGGGGGCAAAAATTATGCAGAGGTGTGTATCGTTCCATCTGTTGAACATTACGACGAACTCATCGAAATTTTGCAGCGTGGTGCTATTACCACTTTGGAAGAGCGTCGCCGCTTTGCCGGCTATGCTTTCGCCGTGAGCTCCCATTACGATGCAGCTATCAGCAACTGGTTCAATGGCGATGACAATGGATTGCGCCTCTCAAAAAACGGCCATTCACCGCTTCGTTATGGCGAAAATCCACACCAACGAGGAGTTTTCTACGGCCAAATGGAGGAGGTGTTCGAAAAACTCCACGGAAAAGAACTTTCATACAACAACCTGCTCGACCTCGATGCAGGTCTTCACTTGTTGGCTGAATTAGAAGAACCTACCATTGCCATCCTGAAACATAACAACGCATGTGGACTGGCTTCGCGCTATCTGTTGAGCGAGGCATGGGAGGCAGCCTTGGCGGGCGACCCTGTTTCGGCTTTTGGCGGTATCATCGTTACCAATAGAAAAGTTGATTATGCCACGGCACAACAAATCAATGAGCTCTTCTTCGAAGCCATTATTGCTCCCGATTTTGAAGAAAGTGCATTCAGAACCCTCAGCTCTCGTAAAAATAGAATAATTTTGCAACTGCGCTCGGGAGTGTTTCCCAAAACACAATACAAGAGTATCTTGAATGGCATTTTGGCTCAGGAACGCGATCAGCAAACCGAAGGGCCAGAAGAGATGAAAACGGTAACGGCCAAAGTACCATCGGCAGCCGAACTCGAAGACCTTGTATTTGCCAATAAAATTGTGAAACACACCCGATCGAACGCCATAGTGCTGGCAAAAGACAAACAATTGATCGGGAGCGGGATTGGGCAGACTTCGCGCGTTGATGCACTGAAACAGGCCATTGCCAAAGCAAAGGAATTTGGCTTCAGCCTCAACGGTGCCGTGATGGCCTCCGATGCGTTCTTCCCGTTTGCCGACTCGGTAGAAATTGCTTCGCGCGAAGGAGTTGCTGCGGTGGTTCAACCCGGAGGCTCGGTGCGCGACAACGAAACCCTCGACTTTTGTAACAAGGCTGGCATGAGCATGGTTTTTACAGGAGTGCGACATTTTAAACACTGAACTGAAAATATAATAACTTCGCTATATGGGACTTTTTTCCTTTCTGAACAAAGAAATCGCCATTGATCTTGGAACGGCCAACACCATCATCATTTACGATGACAAGGTGGTGGTTGACGAGCCCAGCATCGTGGCTATCGAACGCAACACCGGCCGCATCATCGCCGTAGGCAAAAAGGCCCTGATGATGCACGGCAAAACGCACGAAAACATCAAAACTATCCGCCCTTTACGCGATGGAGTGATTGCCGATTTTCAGGCCGCCGAATACATGATGCGCGAGATGATTAAAATCATCGGTCTGAAAGGCAAGTTTTTTCCGCCTGCGCTCAAAATGGTAATCTGTATCCCTTCGGGTATCACCGAGGTGGAAGAAAGAGCCGTGAAAGACTCGGCCGAACAGGCCGGTGCCAAAGAGGTCAGGCTAATCCACGAACCCATGGCTGCCGCCATCGGCATCGGCATTGATGTGCTCGAACCTACCGGAAATATGATCATTGATATCGGTGGCGGAACCAGCGAGATTGCCGTTATCGCATTAGGCGGCATCGTCAACAATATGTCAATCCGCATCGGTGGCGACGATTTCAACTTCGACATTGAGCAATATATGCGCAAACAACACAATATGACCATTGGCGAACGTACGGCCGAGAGGATTAAGATTGAAGTGGGTGCCGCCTTGCCGTCAATTGATAATCCGCCCGATGATTTCCCGGTTCATGGCAGGGATATGCTCACGGGGATTCCCAAAGAAATCAAGGTGAATTATGCCGAAATAGCCCATTGTTTAGACAAAAGCATTTCCAAAATCGAAGTGGCTGTGCTCAACGCCCTGGAAATGACACCGCCCGAGCTTTCGGCCGACATCTTCCGCACTGGCATCTATCTTGCCGGAGGCGGCTCATTGCTTCGCGGACTCGACAAGCGATTGCACCAGAAAACCAAGCTGCCGGTGCATGTGGCCGAAGACCCTTTGAGAGCCGTTGCACGAGGGACTGGCATCGCCTTGAAAAACTTCGATAAGTTTCCATTCCTAATCAAGTAAGTAGTTGTTGTTTAGCAACTTAAACCGAGATGTATAACCTTGTCCGTTTCTTACAGAAACACCATTTTTTTATCCTTTTCGTGTTTCTGGAAGTGTTGGCATTATCTATGCTTAGCCGAAGTCATCACTATCAGCGGGCATCGGTAAACCATCGGACAAACAATCTGGCCGGTAGTATTTACCATTTCCAGAGCGATGCCTCGGATTATTTCTCGCTCCGTTATCAGAACACTCTTTTGCAGAAACAGAACGCCGAACTACTGCAAAAACTTGCTTTGGCTCATTTACCTGAACCTCAGCCAGATAGTATTTTGAGAGAACGTATGGTGGATTATATCCCGGCAAGGGTCATCAACAATACCGTTGACCTTCGGAATAACTACATCATTATCAACAAAGGTTACCGCGATGGGGTGGCTCGTGATATGGGTCTTATCTCGGCCGATGGGGTGGCCGGCATCATCATCGGCGTGAGCGAACATTATGCAACCGCTATGTCGCTTCTACACCAACATTCGGTGCTGAGCATTCGCTTCCTCAAAAACGACCAGATTGCCAACCTGCATTGGCGTGGTGGCAACTACCAACAGGCCGAGGTAGTGGATATCCCATCCCATGTGATTCCGCAGCAAGGCGACAGCTTAGTTACCAGCGGACATTCGTTCGTGTTTCCCGAAGGCATCATGGTGGGCACGGTGGACGAAGTCATGGAATCGGAAAAGGGAAATCTCAACTCGGCACGCGTGAGATTTTCGACCGATTTTGGAAAACTGCGCTATGTGTATGTAGTGAAAAATGTTTACCGAAATGAGCTTGATGGGTTAACAAAAATCAAGACCAATGAGTGATTTGTTATACAATAGCCTGCGTTTTATTGGATTAATGCTGTTTCAAGTGCTGATACTCAATCATTTCATGCTCTTTGGCTTAGTCAATCCATTTGTTTATATCCTTTTTATATTGATGTTGCCGCTTGCCACTCCGGGTTGGTTGTTGCTTTTTTTGGGTTTCCTGACGGGTTATCTAATGGATATTTTTATGACGGGAGCCGGTCTGCATACTGCGGCCACGGTATTTATGGCTTTTATGCGGCCTCTTGTGCTGCGCCTCGCCACCGGAACCAAGGAGCCCGAAACTGTGATCTATCCGGGCTTATCGCAAATGGGTGCCCGATGGTGGTTTAGCTATACACTCAGCTTAGTGGTGTTGCATCATTTTGTGCTGTTTGTGCTCGAATCGTTTAGCTTCAATCAATTGGGTTATACCCTGTTGCGGATCATTCTGAGTGTTGCCGCCACTGAAATTCTTATTCTGCTTTTTAGTTATTTCTTTACGCTGCGAAACCTGAAACGCTAATAAGCAACCTTAACGTTAGACAGATCCATGTTTTGACAAAAAGCAACATGAACCGAATTTTCTGAAAAACGCAAAAGGACATCTCGGTATTTGAAAAAAAGATAGTTTTGCTTTTTTAAATTTAACTCCAAAACGATGAACCGTATTTTAAAGATGGCGCTTGTCGCCTTGTTAAGTTTTGCTGCATGCAAGCCATCCGGCAAACAATTACCTGAGTTTAAACTTAACCTGAGCGTGAGCAACTTCGATGGCAAACAGGTAAAGGTGCAAAAACGCACTCAGGAAGGCTGGCAGGGCATTGATTCTGCCAAAGTTGAAAACGGGCTGGCTCGTCTGAAAGGCACTCTCGAAAACCCCGAAATGCTATATGTTTCGTTGGAAGGTGTGCGGGGCAGCATCCCTTTCTTTGCCGAAGCGGCCGAAATTACGGTGAAAACCGACCCTAACAATATCGCTGAGGCCGAAATTAATGGCTCGGCCATCCATGAACGATACCAGGCTTTTACTGACAAATTTGAAGAATACGACGAACAATTATACCAGCACTATCAGGCTTATAGGGCTGCTGAAGAAGCAGGAAATGAAGAGGCTCTTAAAGCGGCTGAAGCTGCTTATGAACAGGCCGAAAAAGATAAAAAACAATTTTTAGTTGATTTTATCCGTGCCAACAATAAGGATATTGTGGCCCAATACACCCTTTACCGCAACAGCTATCAGTTTGAGCTCGATGAGCTTGAATCGTTGGCCATCAATTTCGATGAAACGGTGAAGTCAGTCTATCTCAATGAACTTTTCGACCGCGTTCATGTGCTGAAAAGCGTTGCCGTTGGGATGCCGTTCAAAGATTTTGAACAGACCGATGTGAACGACAGCCTCCTTAAACTTTCTGACAAGGTGGGTGCAAAAGTATTGCTGATTGATTTCTGGGCTTCGTGGTGCTCGCCCTGCCGCGCTGAAAATCCCAATATCGTAGCTATTTATAAGGATTTTCATGATAAAGGTTTTGATGTGTTTGGTGTGTCGTTTGACACTGACCGCCAGAAGTGGTTAGATGCCATTGCTGCCGACAAGCTGACATGGACACACGTTTCTGACCTCAAAGGATGGGGCAACGCTGCCGGAAAACTCTACGGGGTGCAATCTATCCCTCACAGTGTGCTATTGGATGCCAACGGGGTGATTGTTGCCAAAAATCTTCGCGGAACCGAATTGCGTGAAAAAGTGGCCGATATGTTGAAATAAGCCGTTGTTGCCAAGATTAAAAAGGAGGCTGTTTTCAGGCAGCCTCCTTTTTTCGATATAAGCAATTTAAGTACATTTCCTATAAAGGCAACAGCTTGTTGATTTTGCGTTATTTCTTCAGTTTTTTCCCTATTTCTTGCAGCATCACTTCCGTCATACTATTGAGGTTAAAAGCATCGTTCAATCCCCAATCGGCGCGGGCTTGGCTGTCGTCAATGCTGGCCGGCCAACTGTCGGCAATGGCTTGTCTGAAATCGGGCTCGTAGCTGATTGAGAAATCGGGCTGGTGTTTGCGAATAGCTTCAACCACCTCTTTTGGGGTGAAGCTCATGCCACCCACATTGTAGCTTGAACGCAACGTGAGTTTATCCGGGTTGGCTTCCATGAGCTGGATGGTGGCTTTGATGGCATCGTCCATAAACATCATCGGCAGGGCAGTATCTTCGCGAAGGAAACAGGTGTAGCTATTGCTGCGGATGGCTTCGTAATAAATCTCAACGGCATAGTCGGTGGTTCCGCCGCCGGCTTCGGTTTTGTAGCTTATCAGACCTGGATAGCGGAGGCTGCGGAAGTCAACCCCATAGCGCCGGTTGTAATATTCGCCCCAGCGCTCGCCGGCCAGCTTGCTGATGCCATAAACCGTGTTGGGCTCCATCACCGTGAGTTGAGGTGTGTTGTGACGGGGTGTTGTGGGTCCGAAAACAGCAATCGAACTGGGCCAAAACAACTTTTTAGCATCCGAATCGCGTGCCAGTTCCAAAGTGTTCATCAAAGCGCGCATATTGATTTCCCAGGCTTGCTGCGGAATCTTCTCGGCATTGCCCGAT
The DNA here is from genome assembly GCA_039811545.1 of Bacteroidales bacterium. Classification (GTDB taxonomy): domain Bacteria; phylum Bacteroidota; class Bacteroidia; order Bacteroidales; family F082; genus JALNZU01. The sequence goes on from JBDHYV010000063.1 coordinate 8,283, forward strand.
AGAACTGCTGCAAGATTGTAAACCTGTGTGATTTTAAACCTCACCACAAAATGCAGCAGGTTGTTGTAGTCCATCACATCTAGGGTGTTAAAGGGGCCGCTTTCTAAAATGTCTTTCGGTGGCTGTTTGATGTCGGTGGCAAACACATTGTCGTTGCCATAAATCTTTCGCAGGGCTAACGTAAGTTCCGAACCAATCTGCCCGGAACAGCCTATGATGAGGATGCGTTCCATAAAGTTGTTGTTAATTGTTTCACGTTGAAAGCACAAAAGTAGGCGTTTTCTGCACGTGGCGGCGACCAGACTCCGTCTTTTCGGACGATTTTTAATAGTTTTGCAGCCTTAAGTATCCGTTGATTATGACGAACCCTATCCCAACGACCGAGCCTTTGCATATTTTCAACAGCCTTAGCCGGAAAAAGGAAGTTTTTTTGCCCATTCACCCCAACCATGTTGGGATGTATGTGTGCGGCCCGACGGTGTATGGCGATGCGCATCTGGGGCACGCCCGACCAGCCATTACCTTCGATTTGGCATTTCGCTATTTCCGTCACCTGGGCTATAAAGTGCGGTATGTGAGGAATATTACCGATGTAGGTCATTTAGAAAACGATGCCGACGAAGGTGAGGATAAAATAGCCAGAAAAGCAAGGCTTGAACAGCTTGAACCGATGGAGGTGGTGCAATATTACACGGTCAGATACCACAAAAACATGGATCAACTGAATGTGTTGCGCCCTTCGATCGAGCCTCATGCTTCGGGTCATATCATCGAGCAGATTGAGATGATTAAGAAAATTCTTGCTGCCGGATACGCTTATGAATCTGATGGGTCGGTGTATTTTGATGTGGAGAAATACAACCAGACTCATCCTTATGGAATCCTTTCGGGCAGGAAGATCGAAGAGTTGATCAGCAACACCCGCGAATTATCGGGTCAAAGTGAAAAACGAAACAGCTTTGATTTTGCCATCTGGAAAAAGGCTGATGCTGTGCACATCATGCGATGGCCATCCCCCTGGGGAGATGGCTTCCCGGGCTGGCACATGGAATGTTCGGCCATGGGATGCAAATACTTAGGCGAGCAGTTTGATATCCATGGGGGTGGCATGGATCTGCTTTTTCCGCACCATGAATCAGAAATAGCACAATCTACTGTCGCCAACGGAAAGCCGCCCGTGCGCTATTGGATGCACAACAATATGATTACCCTCAACGGCCAGAAGATGGGCAAATCTTTGGGCAATGCCATGTCGCTCGATGATATTTTCTCTGGCAATCACCCTTTGTTGGCACAAGCTTATAGCCCGATGACCATCCGTTTTTTCATCCTTCAGGCACACTATCGCAGCACCCTCGATTTCAGCAACGAAGCTTTGCAGGCCGCCGAAAAAGGATTAAAAAAACTTCTGTTGGCCGGCGAAACAGTCAAAAAGCTGAAACCTGCTGCCGAAGCAGCCTCCCAAAATATTGAGGCCATCGTAAAAGCCTGCTACGATGCCATGAACGATGATTTCAGCAGCCCTACAGCCATCGCTTCGCTTTTTGAGGCTGTAAAACTCATCAATGCAGCGAACGATGGTCATTTGAGACTGAATCCTGATGACTTAGGGCTCCTGAAACAGTTGATGGATGCTTTTCTTTTTGATGTTTTGGGGATGCAGCCTGAAGACACCAGCGCCGATCATCATTTGGTTGAAGGGTTGATGGAAACCATCATTGGTCTGCGACAGGAAGCCCGCTCACGCAAAGATTTTGCTACCAGCGACCTGATTCGTGATGGGCTTGCTAAGCTGAATATCGTGCTTAAAGACGGCAAGGAAGGCACAAGCTGGGAGGTGAAATAGAACAACTGCAACCGTACTTATCGAAAGGTCGGCTATCGGAAATTTTTTACTTTCATAGCCATGAACTAAGATTTAAGCCGGATGGTTACAAAAACTACTCTCTGAACATCATTACCTGAATAGGTTTTCCTTCTTTGGCCACACCCCTGAACATTCCGGGACTGTTGAACGGCATGGCAACATTTCCCTCTTTATCCACAGCGATGAGGCCGCCCATAGCACCTTGTTTTTTCAATTTGTCGTTGATGATATAATCGGCTGCTTTTTCGAGGCTTTCACCTAAATAGCTCATCCTGGCGGCAAGGTCGTAGGCCACCGCATTGCGGATGAAGAACTCGCCGTGTCCGGTACAGGAGACCGCACAGCTTTGGTTGTTGGCATAGGTTCCGGCGCCAATCACAGGCGAATCGCCAATACGGCCATAACGTTTGAACACCATTCCGCCGGTCGAGGTGGCTGCAGCAAGATTTCCGTTTTTATCGAGTGCCACAGCACCAACAGTTCCTTTTCGGCCATCTTTTTCGTTGTTTTCTTTGACTTTAAGGTATTCCTGCCAACTTTCGTCCGTATAAAAATAAGAAGGGTCCACAATTTCAAGATGTTGGCTTCGGGCAAAATCTTCGGCACCTTGTCCGGCCAGCATCACATGTTTGGTAGAATCCATCACACGGCGGGCGGCCTCGATAGGATTGCGTACGGTACGCAATCCGGCTACAGCTCCGGCTTTGCCTGTGTTACCATCCATAATGGAAGCATCGAGCTCGTTGCGGCCTTCGGCCGTGAATACTGCTCCTTTGCCGGCATTAAAAAGGGGCGAGTCTTCCATCACTTTCACGGCGGCTACCACGGCATCGAGTGCCGAGCCGCCCCGGGCCAAAATCTGAGTTCCGGCATCTAAGGCGTGCTTCAACTCCTGCGTATAAGCCTGCTGACGCTCTTGGGTGAGACGCGCCCGCATGATACTGCCGGCTCCCCCGTGAATAACCAAGGTATAAGCGTTCTGCCCATCATTTTGACCAAAGGAAATGAGGGTCAGAAAAAGAAAAAAGAATGAGAAAAAATGTTTCATCATCGCTGAATTTTGTGGAATGACCACAAAGATAGTCCGTAATGCAGTGAATGAAACTGCCGCAACGAATTATTCAGCCGTTTTTTTAATCTGTTTTACCAATTGGTCCCCGAGTCCAATATTGTAACCTTCGGAATACCAAACGATTTCTCCTTTTGGATTGATGAGCGTTAGTATTGGCCATTGCGGAATAGCGTCAATGGAGCAGGCAGTACTCAGTGCTGCGGCGGTTTTGCCTTCGACATCGTAACCAAAAAATGCAGTCTTTGGCAGGTCGTAATAAAGCTTAGGCTGAAACCCCGGGCTGTTTTTTTCGCGGGCTACGACAAACAACACCTTTCCACCCCACTGGTCTAGAGCAGTTTTGACCGCCCTGAGGTCTTCCATCAGATGTTTGGTAGGTTCTTTCGATGGATCGAGGAGGGCTACCACAAGCCCTTGTGTACCAAAAAATGATTTAAGTGTAACTGTTTCCTGTGTATCTAAAGTGATGAAACTTGCATTGAGGTCGGCCTTGCCTGTGATGCCGCTGAGTTCGTGCGCCGAGGACAGGCTGATATCAACGGCTGTGGTTTGGTCTTGTTTTA
>JBDHYV010000064.1:0-11583 GCA_039811545.1 Bacteroidales bacterium
AAAACGACGTTTTTCGCTGGTGCTGTCGGAGGTTTGACGTTTCTCGGAAAGCAGGATGAAATATTGTTCAAAACCAAAGCCAGAGAGTTTGTATTGATTAGCAGCGTTTTCGAGGTTCACACCAATCACACGACGGTCGAATTCAAGGTCTTTTTCAAAAATGCTGTCGGCAATGATGCCGCCATTTTCATTCACCTTGATTTTATTGTTCAAATAATGTCCCAACACGCCATATCGTTTGTTCTTGGTGTTGTAACGTGCTGTGAAATAGACGGATGAGTTGCTTGTTGCATTGTTTTTGTATGGCCCTTTAGAATCAATCAATCGAAAATCCATTCCAACAAATGTGCGTGGAGCCACCTGCCGACCAAACAATACATTGAGTTGCTGTTCTTTTTTTGAACCCATCATATAACCGATTTCGGTGAGGGCGGCGGTGGGTTGAAGGTGTGAGATGTCGTCGGAAGTGAATATATAAGCACGAAAAGGATTTGGTAAAAGCCCCACACCATGGTTAAACACCGGCTCAAAGCAAAGCGACTGATGCGCTAAACCGGCATTGCTGAGGGTTTGCTGGAGATGAGCCTGACGCGAGAGTGGGTCGAAACGTGTTACAAAAAGCAGGTTTGTATCCACATAATGGCTAAACCCCAGACTGAGGCTGTCGAAGCTGCCATTGAAATATCCCACGATGGTGGAGTCAATCTTTTGTTTCAACAGCCGTGGTTTTTCGGGCACTATACTGTCCTGCGCCGATACCGTTTGAACGATATTGCTAATCAGAAAAAGCGAAAAAAGAAACCAAACCGAAATTTTACGTGTCATAAAATGTGTGTCCTCATTCAGGAACGGGAATTTGGGCAAAAATACAATAATCGGTCTGTTTCTGCGCTAATGGATTGTTCTTTAACTTTGCCGCCCGTATGAGTTCATATTTCAATTGTCATTTTTCCGTCAACCATCTGCTTCGGGCGGCTGTTTTGCTCATGTTTTCTGGAATGTTGGCCATCTCGTGCCAAAAAGAAGAAGTGATCAGCACCGACCGCGATTTGAAATTGGAATTTTCAACCGACTCGGTGGTTTTCGACACCGTTTTCACCAGCATCGGTTCGATCACCAAAAGATTGATGGTCTATAACAAAAGCAGTAAGCGGATAAAAATCAGTCATATACGCCTGATGGGAACGGCCGGAAGGGTTTTTAAAATGAATGTAGATGGTGTGCCCGGAGTTGCCGTCAGTGATATAGAACTTGCCGGAAACGACAGTCTTTTTGTGTTGCTCAAGGCCACAATTGATCCCACCGATGCCAACAGTCCGTTTGTGGTGGAGGACGAGCTTTTTTTTGAAACCAATGGAAATCAGCAGCAGGTGAAGCTGATTGCTTGGGGGCAGAATGCCAATTATATCATTGCCGACCGCAAAATTGGCGGTTTCCCGAAGTTCAAAATTGTTGCCGATAGTACTCAGACCATCCACTGGACCGCCGATAAGCCGTATGTGGTTTACGGCTATGCACTGATAAACTCCTATGGGACACTGGTGATTGATGCCGGTGCGAAGATCCATTTTCATAACAATTCAGGTTTGTGGGCTTATGCCGACGGAGTGCTCCGGGTGGAAGGAACGCAAGAGCAACCGGTCGTGTTTCAGGGTGATCGCCTCGACCCGGAATATCGGAATATTCCCGGCCAGTGGGATCGTATCTGGCTGATGGAAGGCCGACAGGGATTCAACCATGAAATCAATTACGCCATCATCCGCAACGGATTTATAGGCATTCAGGTTGAATCGTTTTTACGACCGACCCAAAACCAACTTACACTGAACAATACCGTCATCGAAAATCATACCGGCATCGGACTTTTTAGTCGGCTTTTTGCCATTGATGCCGGTAATGTGGTGATTGCCAACTGCGGGTCTTTCGGAGCTTTACTCACCGCCGGAGGAGCCTACCGGTTCAGGCATACTACGATAGCCAATCACTGGACGTATGGGGTGAGAAATACACCTTCGTTATTTTACAACAATTTTCTGCTCGATTCGCTCGACAAACCAATCCCGATTCCTTTCAGCCTCGACTTTGGTAACAGCTTGATATATGGTAGCTTAGAAGATGAAATAGGACGCGAGTTAGTTGCCGGAGCCGATACCACTTATACGTTTAACCACTGCTTGATTAAACTGAAGAGCCCGTGGCAAAAAACCGCTTCTTTTGTTTCGTGTCTGTTTAACGAAGATCCTTTGTTCCGCGACTATGCTGCTTTCAACTATCGCCCCGACACATTATCGCCGGTAATTGGTAAAGGAAACCCCGAGATTGCCAGCCAAATTCCGTACGACCTCGATGGTGTATGGCGTCTTCCGATGCCCGATATCGGGGCTTTCCAGTATGTTTACAAACCCGAAGAAGAGTAGATGCCGGCACTGACCATTGCAATTGGAGGCGTGAGCAACGCCGGAAAAACTCATCTGGCAAAGCGTTTGCTCTCACATTTTGGCACTCAGCGTGCTGTCGCAGTTTGTCAGGACGACTTTGCACATCCCATCCAACGCATCCCCGAAATTGCCGACAGAACCGACTGGGAACATCCAGATTCTATTGATCATCAGGCGCTTCGACAGAAAGTGATTGACTTGCGGGACAAAATGGAGATTGTTATTGTGGAAGGATTGATGATTTATCATGACCCGGCCACCCTTGAGTTATTTGATAAAATGCTTTTCGTTGAGATTGATTTCCCAACTTTTTGGAAACGTCGCACAGCCGATACCCGTTGGGGTTATGAACCCGAATGGTATGTGGAGCATGTGTGGAAAAGCTATCATACTTACGGTCTGCCTCCCGAAAAAGTCAAACCATTGTATATCAATGGCTCAATTCCCATCAGACTGAAGCAAATCATCGAGTTTGTCGAGAAATGAAAGATTACGCTGCGATTTTTGAAGATGCAAAACAATTCGTACAGTCCCATTTGCGAGATGCAGAGCCCGGTCACGATATACTTCACATTGAACGGGTGTTCGACATGGCGATGTATTTGGCCTGCAAGCTGAATGCCGATTTGCTGGTGGTTGGTCTGGCAAGCCTGCTCCACGATGTGGGCGATGCCAAATTTCACCAGGGCAACGAAACCATAGGCCCGCAACTGATTCGCCAGTATCTCGAAAGCCGGAATCTCCCTTCAAAGGTATGTGAAGAAGTGCTGTTTATTGCCGAACATCTTTCATTTCGCAAATCATCGCATTTCGAAGGTGATAAAAGTATTGAATTTCAAATCGTTCAAGATGCCGACCGGCTCGATGCAATGGGTGCCATTGGCATTGCCAGGGCTTTTAGCTTTGGTGCTTACAAAAAGAGAGCGTTTTATCAGCTAAAGTTTGATGGTGAAACAAAACGCCTTGACAAAAGCACAAATACCAAAACCATCAATCATTTCTACGAAAAGCTCCTGCTGCTCAAAGATTTGATGAACACCGAAGAAGCAAAAATGATGGCGCAGCAGCGTCATGAATTTATGTTGGAATATCTTCGGCAGTTTTATCGCGAAATCAATGTAGATGATTGATCAATCGTGCGATACCTTGCTAAAAATTTAAGAAGTTACCATAGAGAACCTGAAGGTAGGCTTTGCCTTCTTTAAGAATCTTCTCTTCTTTATCGGCCGGCAATGATTTCTGAAAATAGGTGTCGGCAAATTTGTTCCAGACAAAATAACCTTCGTCTGTTTTCCATCCCAGACCTTCGTTGAGCTCAAAATACGCGAAGGGATGATAATAGCGATTCAAGAAGTTTTTGCTCCAAAAAAACTCTTTGCTTTCTAATCCCAACTGCCTCAAAAGTGTGGCAGGAACATCGGCATTTCCGCAAATCATATCCATTTGTTTTCCCCGAAACTCGTCCTTCAATGCGGGGCCACACAAAAGCAAAGGAATTTTGTGGTGCTCGAAGCTCTCGAGCGGATGGTTGCGGTAGGTTGTTTTGCTGTGATCGGCCATCAACACAAACAAAGTTTGGTCGTACCAACTGCTTTTTTTTGCTTCATCGAAAAAAGCCTTCAAGGCTTTGTCAGTATAATGTCCGCCATTCACAAAGGGTTTTTCGAGTTTCGGCCAGGTAATCACCTGCTCCATCGGGTAGTCGTAGGGTGAGTGTGAGCTAAGGGTAAAGATTGTACAAAAAAATGGTGTTTTCAGGCCATTCATCTGTTGTGCAGCATAAGGCAGCAGTAGGCCGTCGTGAACCCCAAGCCGTCCGCGCGGCATATTTGCCGGCAAATCTTTGCCCTCGACAATCACATCAATCTGGTTGTGAAGCAAAAAGGTGAGAATGTTGCCGTAGTTGAGCTGACCACCAAAATAAAAGGCCGAGCTATAGCCTTCGGGCTTAAGTTTTTGAATCAACGATGGCAAGGCGTTGTATTTTTCGGGATGATCGGCGATGTGGGTAATGGGGATGCCCGGAAGACCTGCATAAAGTGAGCCCATTGCCTGCTGCGAACGGTTGGCACTGGCATAAAAACGTGTAAAAAGCAAACCGTCTTTTTCAAGCTCCTTGAAATTGGGTGTGATGCCCGGCTCGCCTCCCAGACTTTCGATGAGGTCGGCCGACCAGCTCTCGAGCAGCAAAACGACAATGTTGGGGTGCTTGATTTTTAGGATGTTCAGCGTTGAATCTTTTTCCACCTGATGCAGCTTTTGTACGATATCAGGAGCTTTGGCTTCGTCCATTGTTGCAAAAATGTTCTCCCCTTTCAGTTGATGGGCGCTGAGAAGACTAAACCCGATATTGTAAAGCGAGTTTACTGAGGCAGCATTCAGGATGGGATATTTGCTGAATGAAGCTGAGCTGATGCTCGCCGGAATTGCTGCCCAACCGCCTCTTGCACCTAAAAAAATCAGAGGCAGCAACCATAATGCCGATATCGGCGCACGAACGTTTAGCGGGGGAGGGCTGTCGGCATAACGACGGGCCAAAAGACGATAGAGAAATAATCCCCCAAAAGAGAGGCCAAGCCAGATGAGGATGAGCATCGTGAATTGCAAACCGGAAACAGTTTGAAAAACTTCGAGAGGATGCGAGAGATGCGATAAGGCTTTGGCAGTCAGCTTTGATTTCCATTCTGAATAAAGTCCTAATTCGGCACCGACAACGAGTGCGAAAAGAAAAATCAATAGGTATTGAAAAATGTGGTGAAGCCTGCGCAAAATACCCTGCGCAAAAAGAGCTGAAAAAAGAAGCAAAATAAAAGATGGCAAGATAATGTAGGATGCCGTGGCCAAGTCAAGCTTCAATGCCGCCACGAAAGAATACAAGGATTCCTGAATAGTAATACCTTCAATACTAAGTAGTTGGATGTGATAAAGTAAAAATACTGCCCGTAGGCAAAAAAAATAAACCATCCAAAACAGATACAGGCGCAAAAGTGTAAGACTGAGCTTTTTCATCTGGCAAAAATAGCTGTTTCGAACATTTGCTGCCCTTTCGTATGTTTTTATCCACTTGAAATCTTCCCAGCTAAAATCATGCACTGCCTTCAAATGACCGGCTAAGGCTTTTTAACTTAAATTTGCATTTTTCAATGGCTTTTCAAATTGTTAAAGAATGTCAGTAAGTCAGAATTTGCAGACCCTTAAGGCAAGTCTGAAACCGGGCGTCAGATTAGTTGCCGTGTCTAAAACTATGCCGGTCAGTGTGTTGCGCGAAGCTTATGATGCTGGCCAACGGCATTTTGGCGAAAATAAAGTACAGGAAATTACCCTGAAACAGCCCGAAATGCCTCAGGATGTACTGTGGCACTTCATCGGCCATCTGCAAACCAACAAGGTGAAATATATTGCCCCTTTTGTACATCTGATCGAATCGGTTGACAGCCTTAAACTCCTGAAAGAAATTGATAAACAAGGTGCCCGAAATCAGTGTGTCATCAACTGCCTGTTGCAGTTCTACATTGCCGGCGAGGAAACCAAATTCGGCCTCGACCGCGCCGAAGCTCAAAGCCTGATGGAGGTCGTGCAGACCGAAAAAATGAACCATATCGCCATTCTCGGCGTGATGGGAATGGCCTCTTTTACTGACGATCAGGCACAGATTCGCAATGAGTTCAAGCAGTTGAAAGGCCATTTCAACTGGCTGAAAAATGAATGGTTTGCTAAGGATGAGCGTTTCTGTGAGATTTCGATGGGAATGTCGGGCGATTATCAGATTGCAATGGAAGAAGGCTCAACCAATGTGCGAATCGGAAGTAGTGTTTTTGGTGCAAGGGTTTACAGTAAATAGCACTGTTTCAAAATATTAACCCTAATAATTTTGAGAAACCAGAAGCTTTGCATTCTATGTTTTGCTCTTTGCCTGATGGCTTTTGGCGGTCAAATGGGTCATGCCCAGTCCGGAAATCTTGCTTTCGGTCATGGCGAAACCCTCAATTATTTAGTGAGTTACCATTGGGGATTTCTTTGGTTAGATGCCGGCGAAGTTCAGTTCAGTGCTAATCGCCAAAAAGATGATGCTGCCCAGGGCTGGATCTTCCGAAGCACAGGAAACTCAATGCGGCATTGGGACTGGCTTTTCAGAGTGCGCGACACTTTTGAGGTAAGGACGGCAATCAATCCTTTTGAACCATTGGTTTTTTACCGACATACTCACGAAGGCCGTCATCAGACCCTGAATAACGTTCGTTTCGACTGGTTAAAAAGGAAAGCCCGGTTCATTGCTTCCGAAACCGGAAAAGCCGATACGGATACTTTGATTTCCTTATCTGGAAATGTAACCGATGTCCTTACAGCTACTTACATCACGCGGAGTTTGAATTTTGGATCCATGAAACCCAATCAGGGCTTCAACTTAAAAATCCTGATGGATAAAGGGGTGGTAACTCTGCCCATTCGCTATCTTGGGAAAGAAACTATCACCACACCATCAGGGCTTAGCTTTAATTGTATTGGATTTTATACCACTCTTGAAGAAAGCTCATTATTTGAAACGGATGAGAAAATCAAGGTCTGGATAACCGATGATGCCAACAAAATACCGGTACTTATCGAAGCCAAAATAAAAATAGGGATGGTGAAAGTTTATCTGCATTCATTCGAAAACCTTGCTCATCCCTTAGATTCATTCATCCCGATCAAAAAAAACGAAACCCTTAATGCGGTTGAAGGTTAGTCAATTTTTTTTACAGACGATGCGCCGCTGGTGTCAACCACAATTCTGGGATTTCCTTTGTATCTCGCTTTAGAGGCACCACTGGCATCCACTTTCAGGTTTTGAGATGCCCAAACTTCGGCCGAAGACGCGCCGCTGAGCTCCAAATTCATGTTCTCGACCTGAAACTCAAACATTTGTATATTCGATGCCCCCGAACATTCGATGTCGGCATTTTTGGCACTGCCTTTTAGGTTCATTAAAGAGGCTCCGCTCATATCGGCCTTCAAAGCGTCAATACGGGTTTCCATCTCAATGGCAGAGGCTCCGCTGAGGTCGAGCAGGAGTCGGTCGAAGTCTAAAAGCTCCGGTGAGTGAAGTTTCACGGCTCCACTCAACTCAATCTCGCTGAGGTTGACAAAGGTGATGTAGGCTTTCATAGGGCTGCACGGACTGACGCTGCCTTTCACATAAATATTCAATTCGTTGCCTTCCACTTTCGTGATAATGGTTTTCATCAGGTTGTCATCGGCTTCAATTAGCACTTCAGGCTGGCTGCCATGAGTCAGAATCACTTCGAAGCCGGCGCTTACGTCCAAACGGCTGAAGTTGCCAACTTCGCGCTTCTCAGTGGCTTTTACTCCGCTGCCCCTGATTCCAAATGGATCGGCATACACACAAGAGGTGCAGAATTGAAGGATGATGAGGATGAAAGTGATTTTTTGCAAGAGCAGAAGATTTTTTGTTTTCATAAGAGATGAGGTTTGATTTGAATTTATTTATGACGGATGGATGACAAAAAGGTTACAGCATGAATTGAAAACGGCCGAAAAACCTTCCTCACCTTGGCCGATTTTAGCTACTTTTGCGCGCCATTCCGCATCAATGCTTAAGAATACAAAAAATATCCCCCATCTGGCTGCTCTGGCAGCTATGACGATATGGGGGCTCTCGTTTATCTGGACTAAACAACTGCTCGATTACCTCGAACCAGCGTCAATACTGATGTTCAGGTTGTTGATTTCGGCAGTTTTCCTGTTCCTGATTCTTTTTTTCATGCGAAGCTTTCAGCCTGTCAGGCGAAAGGATATCCCTCTGTTTCTGTTGGCTGCGTTTTTTGAACCTTTTCTTTATTTTATGGGAGAAAGTCACGGGTTGCGGTTGGTTTCGGCCACCGTTACCTCGGTGATTATCTCCACTATCCCGGTCTTTACGGCAATATTCGCCGGAATATTCCTGAAAGAGCGTCTGAGCAAACTCAACCTTTTTGGCCTGGCCTTGTCTTTTGTTGGAATTTTAATCATCCTCATTGACAAAGAATTCAATTTCTCGGCTCATCCAAAAGGGGTTCTTTTCCTGTTTGGAGCAGTGGCTTCGGCTGTACTTTATGGGATGATTCTGAAAAAGCTGACTTTGTCCTACCATGCCCTGACCATCGTTTGGGTGCAAAATCTAATCGGCATCTTTTATTTTTTGCCTGTTGCGCTCATCGCTGAAAGAGAGAGCCTTATGGCTTTTGACTATGCTCCACAATTGCTTTTCCCTTTGGTGATGCTGGGACTACTGGGAAGTTCTTTTGCCTTTGTGTTTTTCGCCGTGGCCGTTAAAAATCTGGGTGTCTCAAAAGCAAATGTCTATACTAATCTAATTCCCGTTTTTACTGCCATTTTTAGCATTATTTTGCTCGGCGATATGCCTCTTGTGCGACAGTTGCTGGGGATGATGGTGGTGATCACCGGTGTGGCAATGTCGCAGGTAACAAAAAAAGGGTCTGTTGAGGCAATGGAAAATCAACCGGGATCTTGAGTTTTAGAACCATTTATTCCGAAAAAAAATACCTTTGGGAAAATTTTAACCGATGTCATCCAAAGTGCTGATTCTTGGTGCCGGACTCATTGGCCGGCCAATGGCGCTCGACCTGCTTCAGCAGCGCGATTTTGAAGTGGGCATTGCCGACCATAGTCCATCGAGGCTTAAAGCCCTCGCCCAAACCAATGCAAAAACCTATTGTTGCGACCTCAGCGACAAGAACTCATGGGCGCATATTGCCGCCAATTACGACTACTTCATCAATGCCGTGCCAGGCTTTTTGGGGTACGAAACACTGAAAACTTTGATTGTTTTCGGTAAGCCCATTGTTGACATTGCCTTTTATCCCGAAGACCCGTTGGCTTTGCAGTCAATGGCAAAAGAAAGCGGTGCCGTGGTGGTCTGCGATATGGGCGTGGCACCCGGCATGAGCCACTTGCTGAGCGGAAATGCGGCAGCCGAACTCGCCTGCCTCCACAAACTTCTGATCTATGTGGGAGGATTGCCCGTCGAACGCAATTTGCCCTGGCAATACAAGGCCGTCTTCTCGCCCGACGATGTGATTGAAGAATATACTCGTCCAGCCCGTATAGTGGAAAATGGAAAAATAGTTCTGAAAGAAGCGTTGTCTGATTCGGAATACATTGATATCAAGCCGATTGGAACTTTAGAAGCTTTCAACAGCGACGGACTTCGCACCCTTGTCCATACCCTGAAGGCAGATTTTATGGCCGAGAAGACTCTCCGTTATCCAGGGCATGTTGATTTGATTAAGGCCTTGAAAATGAGCGGATTCTTTAGCACGAATACAATCAAAGGAAGGTCTGAGTCTTTTGTCCCACTCGAACTGACTAAAGCGGTGCTTTTCGATCAATGGAAGTTGCAGCCCGGCGAGGCCGATCTGACGGTGATGCGCATCATCGCCGAAGGACAAAAGTACGATGGCACGCAATGGCGCATCCGATACGATTTATTTGATACGGCCGACCAAAATACGGGTATTCACTCCATGGCTCGCACCACCGGCTATGCCGCTACTTCGGCACTGAGGATGATCAAGGCGGGCTTACTCACCCAAAGCGGAATTTATATGCCCGAAATCATCGGACAGAATAATGAAACCGTAGGATTTATGCTCAACGAACAACAAAAACGCGGGATACATTATGAAAAAACCGTCGAACGTTTGAGATCGGAGATTATTAACGAATAATTCAGAATTTTTAACCGATGACAAAATTTTGATCAACTTCATTTTTATTGTCCCTTTGATATTCAGCTAAATACAGTTAAGCTCATGATTTCCAGCAAGGCTAACCCAAAGATAAAAAACCTCATCCGCTTGCAAAAGGCTGCCGAGCGGCGTAGTCAAAACAGGGTGGTGGTTGAAGGCAGGCGCGAAATTGAGCGGGCGCTTCTATCGGGATGGGAGGCCGACACCTTATTTTATTGTGAGGAAATAGCCCGTGAACACTGGCCTGCATTGAGGCGACATATCAATCCGGCCTGTGTGTTGGAGGAGGTAGAACGCGAAGTGTTTGCCCACATCGCCTATCGTGAAGGCAGCGATGGATTGCTGGCTTTGTTCGAGCCTCGTTACCTTCGGTTAGATGAAATCAAACTTTCGGCTAACCCTTTGATTGTTGTCTTGGAAAGTGTGGAAAAACCGGGTAATCTGGGTGCAATTCTGCGTACAACAGATGCTGCCGGTGTGGATGCCGTGATTGTCTGCGACCCGGCCACCGACCTTTTCAACCCAAATACAATCCGCTCCAGTTTGGGTTGTGTGTTTGGGCAACAATTAGTTGCTGCCGACAGCCCATTGGTCATTCAATGGCTCAAAAGTCGGGCCATCCGGATTTACTGTACGGCCCTCACGGCCAGTATCCCATACCTTGATGCCGATTTCCGCCAACCTTCGGCCATCGTGATGGGTGCCGAGGCTAGCGGGCTTTCAGAAATTTGGCCTCGGGCATCAGACCAAAACCTGCTCATTCCCATGCGGGGCGTTGCCGACTCGTTGAATGTTTCGGTCTCAACGGCCATAGTGGTGTTTGAGGCCCTGCGTCAAAGGCGTTAAGAGAGCTCATCTTATCCAAAAAAGCATCCGAGGTGTAGCTTTTCTCATGCTACTTTCTACTTTTGCAGAGTGAAATTTGACAGTCTCATTTTTCTTTTGAGCAAACTCACGCTCATCATGGGGATAGCCTTGGCCGGTAACCTTGTCGTTGCGTTGTTTTTCGGCGAAGCTGTGCTTGCTTTTGTACTGCCTGCTCTGCTGAATTTTGCGCTGTTTGCCGGTCTGGCAAGGGCTTCCAAAAGGAAACCGCCTTCTCAGTTTAAAAAAAAGGAAGCTATACTCACCGTCAGCATTGCCTGGTTTTTTATGACCCTTGTCAGTGCCTTACCTTATGTAATCGGTGGTGCCATTCCTTCGTTTGTGGATGCCTGGTTTGAGTCGGTGAGTGGTTATACCACAACGGGATCAACCATTTTGGCCGAAATAGAATCTCTTCCGAAATCCATTCTTTTTTGGCGCGATCTCACCCACTGGATTGGCGGCATAGGTATCATCGTGTTGGTTATTGTCATCATGCCGGGCGCGCAAATGAACAATTACGCGGTCTTTTC
>JBDHYV010000065.1:0-11357 GCA_039811545.1 Bacteroidales bacterium
TGCCGGTTTTCAATCGAACGGCAATAATTTTTACAGCAATGTGTTTGTGCAGGCCATCCAGGGAAAATTCGATATAGGCATCAATGGCGGATATAAGCATTTCGGCAACTATAAAAATGGCGAAGGACAGGAGATTGCTTCATCTTTTCAACGAAGCGGATATGCAGTGAAACTTGGCTATAATCCTGGCGAAAATCAACGCATACAGTTGAGCTGGCGACAAAGCAAAGCTGAAAACATCCTTTATGCGGGCTTGCCCATGGACGCCGACCTCGATAAAAGCGATATCATCGCTTTGGACTATGCCTCGGCAAAAGCCGGAAAAACCATCAGTGCCCTGAAAGCAAAAGTATATGGCAGTTTTGTGGATCATGTGATGTCCAACAAACTCCGACCAGCATATATGGCCACCCATTCAGTTTCACCCGTTAAGGCGATGGTTTTAGGCGGCCGTGCTGAGGTAAGCCTGCAAACCGGCACAACAAATATGATGTTTGTGGGAGCCGACTTTCGGCATCTGGCAAAAGAAGGGAACCGCTATCGGACAGTGATTAAAAATACCTGTACCGGACAAATTTTCGATCCTCCAAAACCTTTTGTTGACAAAACCTGGCAAGACTCGAAACAAATGATGGCAGGTGTTTTCATTGAAAACAAAAGACAATTGACTCCCAGCCTGTTTTGGAATCTTGGTCTGAGAACCGATATCCTGCATTATGCCATTGACGACCCTGCCGAAAGCTTTAGCGAAGTGTATCGAAACGATATTTTACCACCCGACAGGCTCGACGTGTCGGCCACCAGCTCACTTTCGTTAAACCTTCCCCAAAATCTCAGCCTGTCGGTAGCCATCGCCCGTTCAAACCGTGCGCCAGAGCTCTCGGAGCTGTTTATCAACCATTTCAATATCGGAATGGATGCCTATGAATATCTTGGAAATCCCAAACTCAAATCCGAAACAAACCATCAGGCCGATCTGCGAATCGAAAAACAAAACGAAAAAATCCACCTTTCAGGAGATGTGTTTGTGGCATTGATTCACAACTATATCTCGGCTGTAGTGGACACCACCCTGCCCCGGATGTATCTGCCTTGTCAAGAGCCAAAGTTCACCAAAGTGTTTACCAATGTTGACCGGGTTTTGATGACGGGTTTTGAGCTTGGAGCCGATTTCATGCTTGCCCGACCTCTGATGTTTAGTCTTGGACTATCCTATACCTACGGACAAAACTTGAGCTGGGATGAGCCTTTGGCCGAGATTGCACCATTCACCCTGGTTTCGGCCCTGTCTTATCAGCACGAACGACTCGACCTGCGCCTCAACGCACGTTTTGCAGCAGCACAAAACAGGGTGGCCGCCAGCTTCGACGAATCCACTACACCGGCTTTTACCGTGGTAGATTTCTATAGTGCTTATCGTATTTTTAAAACGTTTGAAGTCAATTTTACAGTGAAAAACCTAACCAATGCCACTTATGTTGAACATCTGAGCAGGGCTTACCGCGGAATGAGCATCGAAAGTTTGTTTTATGAGCCCGGAATTAGTTTCAATATTGGACTGCGTTATATTTTTTGATAATTTTAAAAGCTCAAAATTGAAGGATAGTTTTTTCAAAACCTTCTGTAACAGAAACCGATAAAACCCGAAATTATGGAGAAAAAAGACAGCGGACTTAACCGCAGGGACTTTTTAAAGAGTGGGCTTGTGGCCACGGGGGTGCTGGCTTTGGCCGGTGCCGGAGCCTTCATGCTCGACCGCAACACAGCCCAGGCAAGGGTTCGCCCCGATTTTCTGAGACCCCCTGGAGCGATCAACGAAAAGGATTTTATTTATGGCTGCATCAAATGTGGTCTCTGTGTTCAGATTTGTCCGGTTCAGGCCATTAAATTGGCCAAAGCCGGCGAAGGCCTTGCGTTTGGAACACCGTACATTAATCCACGGGTGCAGACCTGCGATTTTTCGTGCGATGCCCTTCAGTGTGTCGAAACCTGCCCGACCTCAGTGCTCAACTTCAAACCTTTCAAAGAAGCCGGATTAACAGCGGTGGAAAAGGCTACTCTGGAAGCCGGAGCCGATTTTGCAAAAGTCAACCCTTTCGAGGTGCAAAAAGTTGCCATGAAACAAATTGTTCGTATGGGCAAGGCAAGGGTGAACACCGAAACATGTTTGGCGCATCACGGCCTTGGTTTCAAAGGCGTCAGCCGTGGCACCGACTTCCGTGGAATTTATCGTGCCCCCGATAGCAACGATGCCAGTGCCAGCCCATTGGCCGAGAAACAATTCGACCGCGAGGTGTGTAACCTGTGCATTACCGAATGTCCGATCGGGCCAAAGGCCATCGTACAGGAAACAAGCCGCAGCAACGGAAACCCCGTGCCAAAAGTGCTCGATGGATGTACCGGCTGCGGCGTGTGCGTCATGGTTTGCCCAACGCGCGAAACCAGTATTATTGTCGAACCGTCTTAATCCTGTAAACCATGTTGAACGACTATTTTAGCAGCGGAAAAAATAAAGAACCGCTCAAACCTAAATCAAAAGACGAACTGCCGCATAGTTTACTCGGAATAAGCTATACCCAATGGCGTGATGCGAAAAAGAAAAACCATCAATGGCGCAATATTCGCTGGGGATTCCTCCTCTTTATGAACCTGTTGTTTGTAGTCTCTTTTACCTTCGACCTCTCCGTACTCGAAGGCTCCCTCAGTGGGTCACGCCTCATCGGATTTTACCTGATGGATCCTTACAACGCCTTGCAACTTTTAGCCATCTCTTCCACAACCGGTTATATCGGGCATCTGACCATGAACTTCTGGATCGGGCTGATTACCATCCTCTTGTTTTGGTTCATTTTTGGCGGAAGAGGATATTGTTCGTGGATGTGCCCCTATCACTTCCTCTCTGAACTGGCCGAAAAAGTGCATCTTTACCTCGTGAAAAAGAAAAAAATCCGCGAACGCACCTTTAATATCGGATTGAAATTGGTGTTCTTTATTGGCTTTCTGTTGCTTGCCGTGCTGACACGTAACTTGGTTTTTGAAGATCTGAATATGGTGGGTATTGTATCCAAAGCAATGATTTACGGACCAAGTTTGCTGCTGCTTTGGGTGTTGGCCATGCTTTTGTTCGAAGCTTTTGTCAGCCGTCGTTTCTGGTGCCGCTATGTGTGCCCCATCGGAACAACCTGGAGCTTTGTCGGTAAGCTGAGCCCGGTAGCCATCAAATTCGAACACGATAAATGCGGCTATTGCCTCGAGTGCCAGAAAGTGTGCCTTGTGCCTCACGAGTTGTGGTTTGTGCAGCGCGGAAAAGCCACACAGGATGTCCATTTTGTCGGCTCCGACTGCACACGCTGCGGACTGTGTGTGGATGTGTGCCCGGGCAACGCCTTGAATTATGCCGTAAAAGGTGCTTCGGCACTTGTTTAAAACTCAGAGAAATCACATGATAGAAAATGTAACCTTCATAAAAATCGAAAACCTCTCCAAATCGTTCAAAAAACACGAAGTCATCAAAAACCTTTCGGTCGGTTTTCATGCCAAAGACCGCATTGCGTTGATCGGACAAAACGGAGCCGGAAAAACAACCCTTATCCGCTGCATCCTCGGGCAGTATAACTACGAAGGAAGCCTCGAAGTGCTGGGCCTTAACCCGCGTAACGACCGCCGCGAAGTGCTCAAACGGATTGGCTTTGTTCCACAGACTCCTCCTCCCATCAAGATGACAGTGAAGGAATTGCTCCATTTTTTTGAAAGCATCACCCATACACCAACCGATACTTTTGTCGGGCTTTGTCATGAAATGGGCCTGATGATAGAAGAAAACCTCAGTAAGCCTTTTTTCAAGCTTTCGGGAGGGATGAAGCAGAAGCTCCTCATCAGTTTTGCATTAGGACGAAAACCCGACATCCTGCTGCTCGATGAGCCCTCGGCCAACTTAGACCCCCAAGCGAGGACCATCCTTTTCAACCATTTGAAGAACTTCCCCGCCGATACCCTCATGATCCTGAGCAGTCACCGGATGGACGAAATCGCCGGCTTGGTAAACCGTGTGGTCGAAATGGATCTTGGTGAGATTGTACTCGATAAACAAGTTAATATTTAATCGAAAAATGAATTCCTTATGAAAACAATAAATAACTCTTTCATATTGATGTTGACAGCACTTTTTCTGCTGGCATCATCCTGCTCGCCTAAGCGCGACCAGAGCCCACGTGAAATCAATTTCGAACGCGATGAGTGTCAGCATTGCCTGATGGGCCTGGCCGAGAAAAACTACTCTGCCCAATCGGTCAATATCCATGGCGAAGTCATCTGGTTCGACGATCTGGGCTGTCTGATTTCGTATATGGATTCGTCTGACTGGGAAAAATTTGGAGGCGATGAGGCTGTCTCGTATATCGCCGACAGCCAAACGGGTGAGTGGCTCAATGTGAACGATGCATGGTTCACCTTTGGTGATCATACCCCTATGGGCTATGGATATTCGGCCCACAAAATAAAAACCGATTCTTCCTATAATTTCGAAACCACCCGACAGCGAATTGCCGATGGAATTACCCTTCGTGAAGAATTCCTGAAAGCAAAAAAAATGTTGCATCACGACTGATGCCGAAATAATAACTCAATTTGAACAGAAATGATGCAGGCGAAAAAAATTGTGACGACAAGTTGGTTTCAGGTGATGAATGCCGACATTCGGCAAAGTCTGAGGTCAAAATGGTTCTGGACCTATAGCATTCTTTTTGGCGGTTTCATTGCGGCGATGTTCTCCACAGGCATTACCGAATCGCAGATCATCGGATTTGTGGGATTGAGTCGGTTGATGGTCACTTTCATGCAAGTGAGTATGGTGATTTTGCCAATTTATGTGCTTATCACCACAGTGCGCTCGGTGGTGGGCGACAGGGAATCCAACGTCATGGAATTCATGCTCTCGCTTCCTTTGTCGTTCTCGGGCTACTTTTGGGGAAAGTTTATCGCCAAATTCCTCACGACTTATATTCCCGTTTTTATTGCCCTGCTTGGAGCGGCAATTTATGGCAGTTTCAACCGGCTCGATGTTCCCTGGGATTTGTTTTCGCTCTACAGTGCATTGCTGGCGTCCATGATTTTTTGCTTTCTGGGCATCAGCATGTTCATCTCCGTTGTTTCCAGTTCGCAGGATCTGGCCGTCAGCTCTGCTTTTATCCTTTGGCTGTTGCTGGTCGCTTTTCTCGACCTCATCCTGATGGGAATGATGCTGAAACTTCGCCTTGATGCCGGAATGGTCATCGGGTTTGGAATGCTCAATCCCCTTCAGGTCTTTCGCACCGCTGTTTTGGTGCTCTTCGACCCCGACCTGACGGTGATGGGTGCCGCCTCTTATTATGTGTTAGATACCGTGAAACGCGAAGTTTTTATCGCTTTTGCAATCGTTTATCCCATAGTGCTCGGCCTCTTTTTTGGCTTGGCCGGCAATCGTTATTTTCGAAAACACGATATTTTATGAAAAAAAATCTCCTCCTCCTTTTCAGCGGAAGTGTTGTGTTGCTCCTCGGGCTAATGATTTTCTCATGCAACTCGCTCAGGTGTTCGGGCGATGCCACCTTTAGCGAGTTGCCCGATACCCTTAACTTGCTGCCTTTACCCACCTCCACCGAGATGGACGTCAGAAAAGAAGTGGTGTATGCACCGGTTTTTCTCGATAATGGCGAAAAACGTCCGAAAGGACAGCGCGATGCACCTTTGGATCAACACGACTACCGCTTTGCACCTTTGGACAATGTAAACTGGGAAAGAGCCAGCCTGAAACAGTGCGACTTCAGAGGGGTGAGTATGCGCACATCACACTGTAATGGCGCCGATTTCAGCCATAGCGACTTCCGTTTTGCCGATTTGCGCTGGTCATCGTTCAGTTATGCCACTTTCTCATACTCCAACATGGCTCAATGTATGCTCTTTCGCTCGGCCATGAACGATGCCATTGCAAATAACTGCGATCTGAGAGGATGCAATTTGTTTGGCCTAAAAGGACATCGAACCAATTTTAGAAGTTGTGATTTTTCTAATGCCCTGATGAAAGAATCCGAACTCACCGAATCCGACTTCAGCCATTCCAAAGCCATCAAAGTCAGCTTCCTGATCTCGGTATTCTCCGGCTCACGTTTCGATTCGACCGATTTTAGCTATGCCGATTTCACCGGAGCCGGTCTCGAAGATGCCAGTTTTGTGGGAGCCAGATTGTGGGGCGTGTCGTTTAGAGGTGCTCATCTGCAGTATGCCAGTTTTCGCAATGCCGACCTGAGAGGCTGTAATTTTTTTGGAGCCGAAATGGCCGAAACCGACTTCACCGGTGCCTGCAATATTCCGGAGCATCTCCGCGAGGTTTTGGTTGACGGGAAAGCTACCGGTACCATTTTCTACAACGAAAACTCTGAATGATATGAAACCCGCCCGGGTCTTTTTTCTGCTGATTGCCGGCTTTTGCGCCTTTATCGTTGTCGGTTCAATAGCTCAGCCTGACAATAAAACCAAGATACAACGTTATCAGGTAGATACACAAAAATCGCTGCTTCATTGGCGCTGCAACCAACATCGCGGCACGGTACCTTTCGAAAAAGGCTATTTTTCACTCATCAACGGCCAAATAGAAGAAGGAAGCTTCCTTTTGAAAATGGATAGCCTGAAAGATGTGGATATTGACTACAAACTGATGCGCGATGTGCTCGAAAATATCCTCCGCTCAAAAGAATTCTTCCACACGGCTAACTATCCTTTTGCAAGTTTCGAAATTTACAGCTCATCTTTCAATCATCATGGGAAAGGGCATATTCAGGGTGATCTCACCTTGCGCGATGTTACCAAATGTATTTCATTCGGGGCCACAATCATGCACAACAATGAAGAAAAAATCCATGTCCTGACTGATTCCATCCGAATTGACCGAACCAATTGGGGGATTTTCTCTCTTTCACCAAACCATGTGCACGGTGAGGAGTCTTTTATTGTCAGCGATACGATCGTCATCAGCCTGTCTGTTGTTGCCGATGAAGAGTAAAATATTAGAAACACAATGTGTTGCGATTTTAAGGAATCGAAATGCAAAAGCGTTCTGATGAAGGATCAATTTGGATTGGGCAAAACCAGTTTGGGAGAAAAAGACTTCTTTTTTGAATCGAAGGAAAAGAGTCGAAACTTAATTTTCAGTTGACCGATAGGAGAGGGGCTTGCAATTTTCGCCAACCAAATATCCCCGAATCTTTCTGTTCAGAAACAGGCTGTTTGTCGAAATCCCAATTTCCTCATCAGTCGGGCAGTAAATCCGGACTGGTGGTTTCGAGGTGTACTGTTTTCCTAATCTGGAATGACCCATTTGGTATGAACTTTTCGATGGTTTGATTTGTTTACGTTACAAAGTCGGCTGAATGCCGTAGTTTGTTCACCTTTTTGTATTAAATACACCATGAAACCCAGAATAAATCTTTTCAAAACATCCCCTGAAGCTTATGAGGGGATGCTTGCCCTCGAAAAATATCTTGCCGGAAGCGGGCTCGACAAGAAGCTGTACGAGTTGATCAAGACCCGTGCATCGCAGATCAACGGTTGTGCCTATTGCCTCAATATGCACACGCGCGACGCCCTGAAAATTGGCGAAACAGCTCAACGTCTTTTTCTATTGGATTCCTGGCGCGAATCGGGTCTTTTTACCGAAAAAGAACAAGCAGTGCTGGCTCTGACCGAAGCCATGACGCTGATTGCCGAAAATCATGTGCCCGATGAGGTTTATGATCGTGCTGCAGCACTTCTCACCGAAAAAGAACTGGCTGCCGTCATGATGGCCATCGTGGTCATCAACGGCTGGAATCGTATGGCCATTGCCACACACCAACCGCTGGATTAAAGTAGCCCCAGCTCGAGTTTTGCCTCATCGCTAAGCATCGCATCGTCCCAAGGTGGCTCGAAAGTGAGATTTACTTGGGCCGAACGAACATTCTTGACCAAGGCAACCTGCTCCTTTACTTCTTCCGGAAGGCTTTCGGCTACCGGACAGTTAGGCGAAGTGAGGGTCATTAATATGCTTACAGCGGCCTCATCGCTGATGGCAATTTCGTAAATGAGCCCAAGCTCGTATATATTGACCGGAATCTCTGGATCGTATATGGTGCGCAGCACGGTAATCACATCTTTTTCGATGGCGTGCCGTTGTTCAGTAGTCATAATCAACAGTTTTTGAATCAGGAAAACACGAAACAGAAGATTATCCTCTGCTCGTAGGTTTGAAGCTTGTGCAAAAATAGAATTTCTTTTCTTGCTAAGATTCAGACTCTCATCTCAGGCACCTCACCCTCGATGATAAGCGGAGCAGCGGTTTTTGAAACAATCTCCTCTACTGTTACACCGGGAGCGCGTTCGCACAAACGAAAACCATGGGGCGTGATGTCAACCACGGCCAAATCGGTGACGATACGTTTTACACAGGCTGTGCCAGTGAGTGGGAGGCTACATTTTTTCAACAGCTTGGAATTGCCTTTGGGGTCGGTATGAGTCATCGCTACCACAATATTTTTTGCTGAAGCCACCAAATCCATGGCGCCTCCCATCCCTTTCACCATTTTGCCGGGGATTTTCCAGCTCGAAAGGTCGCCATTTTCCGAAACCTCAAAAGCTCCAAGTACCGTAAGGTCAACATGTCCGCCACGAATCATGGCAAAACTGGTGCTCGAGTCGAAAAAAGCTGCTCCTTTGGTATAAGTGATGGTTTGCTTACCGGCATTAATTAGGTCGGGATCAGCCTCACCTTCATAAGGAAAGGGGCCTATGCCTAGAAGTCCGTTTTCTGATTGAAGCACAACCTCCATTCCGTTGGGGATATAGTTGGCCACTAAGGTGGGAATGCCAATGCCTAGATTGACATAGAAGCCATCGCGGAGCTCTTGTGCGATGCGTTTGGCAATGCCATTTTTATCGAGTGCCATAAAAAAATAAAATTAAGGTTTGGGGCGTGTCGTAACGAATTCAATGCGTTTTTCGAGATTTTTAGCCTGGAAAATACGTTGTACAAAAATTCCGGGTGTATGAATCTGATTAGGATCGAGGCTGCCTGCTGGCACAAGTTCTTCCACTTCGGCAACGGTGATTTTACCTGCCATGGCCATTGGATGATTGAAGTTGTTGGCGGTGTGGCGGAAGATAAGATTGCCATAAGTGTCGCCTTTCCAAGCTTTTACCAAAGCAAAATCGGCTGTCAGGGCGTGTTCAAGCAGATACATCTTACCGTTAAACTCGCGCATTTCTTTGCCCTCGGCCACTTCGGTGCCGTAGCCGGCCGGCACATAAAAGGCAGGAATTCCGGCTCCGCCCGCCCGGCATCGCTCAGCTAAGGTCCCCTGTGGGTTGAGCTCTACTTCTAACTCTCCACTCAGCAACTGCCGCTCAAACTCAGCGTTCTCGCCAACATAGGATGAAATCATCTTTCGTATCTGACGTTTCTGAAGAAGCAGACCAAGGCCAAAATTGTCAACACCGGCATTGTTCGAAATACAGGTAAGCCCTTTCACACCGCTCTCAACCAAAGCAGAAATACAGTTTTCGGGTATGCCGGAAAGACCAAATCCACCCAGCATCAGGGTCATGCCATCTGTCAAGCCTTCGAGGGCAGCACAGGCATCGGGATATACTTTGTTCATCATAATGGTTAGGGTTTTGCAACAAAACTTGTCGTCTGAAAACTGCTGCAAGGTAATAATTTTTCCGAAATTCTGACAGATTGACAAAACTAGCTGATGTTTTTTCTGTTTCGTGTTTCATTGGCCGGGGCTTTTGCGATTGATTTGAAAATTCGCATTCTTCACAATTTTCCTTTTGTCTTGGCTCTTTTGTCTTTGGCTTGGGTGATTCGTGGACTCAAATTTCAAAGGACTTTAAGATTCAAGGATTCAACAAATCAACAAAACCTTTGAGTCGTTGAGAAAAGACCTCTCAACAAATTAACCCCCTCAACAAATCTAAGATTTGAGGATTCAAAGAGTTCAAGGTTTAAAAGTCTTATGTTTAGTGTTTGACAAAAATAGATTTGTAACCCGATTACCCATTATTCAATATTCATTATTCACTAATCCTTCAGGATGAGGTGGCGGGTGGCAAAAGTTCAAATGATCCCGGATGTTTTTTTCGAAAAGTACGCTTGACTTACATCAAAAAGTGTTACTTTTGCAATCTTGTTTAAAAAACAGGAAAGAGGCCCGGATGGCGGAATAGGTAGACGCGCTGGTCTCAAAAACCAGTGAGGTAACACTCGTGCCGGTTCGATCCCGGCTCCGGGTACAATTAAGCCGCAATTGAAGAAACATCAGTTGCGGTTTTTCTTTTACCTGTGTTTATTGCTAATTTTGTACACTCTATTCCTCCAAACCATGCTACAGAATCTGGCTCACGAATTTCAACTGCCCCTCCAAAATCCTGTTTTGGTTTTCTCAGTCATTTTGCTCATCATCCTGCTTTCGCCCATCATGCTTAGAATGCTGCGGGTGCCTGGCATCGTCGGACTCATTCTTTCGGGCGTATTTATTGGTCCTTATGGACTGAATATTATCGAAAACAACTCGGCAGTGAGCCTGTTTTCAACCATCGGATTGCTTTATATCATGTTTATTGCCGGGCTCGAACTCGACTTGGGCGAGTTTAGACTTCACCGAAACCGCAGCCTGCTTTTCGGACTTTATACCTTTGTCATACCGCTGCTCATCGGATTTCCGGTTTGTTATCATGTTTTAGACTATGGCTTCTTTTCGAGCCTGCTCATTGCCAGTATGTTCAGCACTCACACCTTAGTGGCATATCCTATTGTGAGCCGTATGGGCGTGTCGAAAGACCAGGCTGTGGCCATAACCGTTGGTGGAACTATTCTCACCGATACCGCAGTACTGCTCTTGCTGGCTTTTATTATGAGCGCAGGAAAGGGCGAAGCAGGAACAGCCTTCTGGATCGGACTGTCGGCCTCGGCGGTCGTTTTTGGAGCCATAATGTTTCTGGGGGTTCCCCGACTGACTGCATGGTTTTTCAAAAAAATGGAAACCGAAAAATATTCGCACTATATCTTTGTGCTTACAATCGTGTTTTTAGCTGCTTTTCTTGCCGAAGCAGCCGGCGTGGAACCCATTATCGGGGCATTCGTTTCAGGTTTAGTACTCAATCGCTTTATTCCACATTCATCCGTGTTGATGAACCGCATCGAGTTTATCGGCAGCTCCTTGTTTATTCCTTTCTTTCTAATCAGCGTAGGCATGTTAGTGGATGTGCGAGTAGTGTTGCAAGGTCCTCAGGCACTGATTATTGCCGGAATTCTAACTGTGGTGGCTCTCTTGGGGAAATGGCTGGCA
>JBDHYV010000066.1:0-11327 GCA_039811545.1 Bacteroidales bacterium
TCATGGCTAACACCTGTCTGATTTGTTCTTCGGTGAAGAACCCCCGTTTTTTGCTTTGCCCCGACGGGAACAGCGTTTCAATCCTTTTGTTTACGGCCAATCCCTCGTCGTTTTGACCGGGATTAGTCTGGTTGTATGCAAGGATTCTTTTTCGGTCTAAGAGAACATTTCCCGATTTGGAAGCGAAAGGCCCGCCGATACATCCGTTTTTGCAAAACATCGGTTCGATGATCAGTGCTTGTTTGGGCTGTTCCATGAGGGCTTCTAAGGCCGAGTTAACTTCACGGTAGCCGCTCACGGCAACAATGGATGGGTCTAAGAGGTCGGTGTTGATTCCGGCAGTACGCAAAAGTCCGCCTTCGAGAGGAAACAGGCGGGCATCGCCCGGTACAGGCTGGTCGAAGCTACTTTCTTCGCACTGCCGTATATTGATTCCCCGATGTTGGAAAATTTCGTCAAACTCCTCAAAAGTAAGCACCGCGTCCACCATTTTTTCATTTTCGAGCCACTGCGCTTCCTCTTTTTTGGCAACACAAGGCCCGACAAACACCACCTTACGTTTTGGATTGTCGGCTTTGAGCATACGCGCATGGGCAATCATTGGCGAAGCAACACCAATGAGAAATGGAGCAAGCGCAGGTGTTTTGCGCAAGGTGAAGCTCACAGCAGCCGGGCAGGCGGTACACAGATGAGCCCTGGAAGGATTCTTACGGATAGCTTCTGCCGAAGCATGAGCCACATGCCAAGCACCGACTGATGTTTCGGCAACGAAATTAAAACCAAGCATACGGGCCGCCGAAGGGAGGCGTTTCTGTTCCCAGTCGTCGTAATACACCACAAACGAAGGAGCAAGACTCAGGGCAAGCGTGGCTCCCTCATCGAGCAACTGAAGTACCTTATTCACATCCGTGCGGTAGTTTTTCGCATTTTGAGGGCAGGCTCTGATACATGTTCCACAGGCGATACACAACTCGGGAATAACCTCAGCCTGACCGTTTTTCATTTTGATGGCCTGCACCGGACACACCCTGACGCAGCGGTAACAGTCGCGGCATTTGGCTTTGGTGGTGTAAACAACGGGAAGCTTTTCTTTAGGACGATGGTACTGGCTCATACGATTTACACTTGATTCGTTGTGATATAACTTATTTAAGGCAAGAACCTCACTACCTGGATGTCTGATAGGACAGCCGGGCAGTGAGGATTCCCTTTTTTAACCAATTCTAACCAAAATCTCTATCTTAGACTTTTTTCATTTGCACTCCTATTCGTTGGATTTCGCTATCTAACAAAGCTTTCGCCTTTTCGAATGTAGCGTGTTCAAGGATGGTGCCGTTCACGCGCATCACCGGACCTCTTTCGCAACGCTCGAAGCAGAAAGTTGCTTTTACGTCAACCATATCTTCCTGACCTTCAAGGCCAACGATATCGGATAGTTTGTTTTCGGTAACGTATTTCGAGAGTTTCTTGAGCAAATCCTGTGCTCCACGCATATAGCAGTTGGTTCCCACGCACACATACACTTCAATTTGCGGTTCGTTGGTGTTGCGGATATTGATCACTTGGTCGGAGATACGTTTGCGACCGCCATAGTGTGTATGGAGCAGGTGATGTGCCTTGTGGCCGCCAATTTCGCCAAGTGAAGTAGCATAAAGCTCTTTCACATAAGGGTTATCTTGCGATTTACGCAACTGCAGTTGTTTGTCCACGTTGTAGATTCCCTGGATACGTTTTTGTCTCACGTCGGGGTCGAAGCTCACCGGCTGTCCGCCACCGGCGATACATCCGCCTGGGCAAGCCATAACTTCGATGAGATCGTACGTTTCTTTACCTGAAAGCACCTGGTCGCAGACCAGACGGGCGTTGGAAAGGGTGTGGGCAATGGCAAGGCGCAAATCAATTGAGCCAAGTTTCATCTCGAGAGTGCGGATACCTTCGAGGCCGCGGGCCATCTTAATTTCCGATTCAATCAGTGTTTCTCCGGTAATTTTCTCATAAGCAAAACGCAGAACGGCTTCAGTAACGCCGCCAGTTCCTCCAAAGAGAACACCGGCTCCGGTTTTGAAGCCAAGTGGCTGGTCGAAAGATTCAGGTTTGAGTTTGGCAAAATTCAGGCCAGTCTCGTGAATCATCCTGCCTAAGCCTTCGGTGGTCAGCACATGATCAACATCGGCCAATCCATCGTGGATAAATTCTTCGCGCTTGGCTTCAAACTTTTTGGCTGTACATGGCATGATGGAAACCACAACGAGGTTTTCGGGCTTGATGTTGAGCAGTTTGGGAAGCACTTCCCGTGCAACGCTCCCAAACATCTGTTGGGGCGACTTGCACGAGGAAAGGTTGGGCAGCAACTCGGGATAATATTGCTCGGCAAACTTCACCCAGCTTGGGCAGCATGATGTGAACTGGGGTAGGCGTTCGTTGTTGAGTTTACGCTGGATAAACTCCGTAGCTTCCTCAAACACTGTGAGGTCGGCAGCAAAACTGGTGTCGTACACCTGGTCGAAGCCCATGCGTTTGAGGGCAGCGACAATCTGTCCGGTGCTTACGGCACCAGGTTCCATGCCAAAACCTTCGCCCAATGCCACACGTACGGCAGGAGCCAACTGTGCAACAACATATTTCTCAGGATTGTGGATGGCTTTCCACACTTCTTCTGTTTCGGGTTTTGGAACGAGTGCTCCCACGGGACAAACCGAGACGCACTGTCCACAATACACACATTCCACATCATTTAGGCTCTTGTTGAAAGCAGGCCCAACGATGGTACGTGCACCACGGTTGACAAAGTCAATTGCGCCGACACTCTGCATTTCTTTACACACCCTGACGCAGTCGCCACAAAGAACACACTTATTTGGATCGTGGATGAGCGACCAAGAGTGGTTGTCAATCGGGGCTTCTTTTACCGTCTTTTTAAACCTCACTTTGGTTACGCCCAATCTACGTGTAAGATCTTGCAACTTACAGTTGTTGGAGCGGGCACAGCTTGGGCAGCTAATGTCGTGATTGGCCAGCAACAGCTCTAAATTCACTTTGCGTATCTGCCGCACCTCATTGGTGTTAGTTTTGACCACCATACCGGGCGCTGGTTTTATCGTACAGGTAGTCTGCATCCCCATTCCTTCAATCTCGCAGATGCAAAGACGGCAAGCGCCGAACGTGCTCAGATGAGAGTGGTAGCAAAATGTAGGCAGCTCGATATCGGCCTTGCGGATAAGTTCTAACAGGTTTCTTTCTCCTTCAATCGGGATCATCATCCCGTCTATATTTACCATTTCTCGTGTTTCCATGGGTAGTTTCATTTTTTGTTGAAAATCAGTGAAGCTCAGGCTTCATTTTCATTATCATTTTTGATCGTTTGTTACTGAACTTCATTAGTTAAAGCCGAGAACAGCTTCGAATTTGCACACCTCGAAACATACGCCACATTTGGTGCAGATTTCAGGATCAATCACATGAGGCTGTTTGCGTTCGCCGCTGATGGCCTGAACCGGACATTTGCGGGCGCAGATGGTACAACCTGTGCACTTTTCCACGTCAATGGTGATGGTGCGAAGGGCTTTGCAATTGTTGGTACGACAACGTTTATTGTGGATGTGCTCCAAGTATTCATCCTTAAATTTCAATAGGGTTGAGAGTACAGGGCTGGGTGCCGTTTTGCCAAGGCCGCAGAGTGAAGCCAGTTTCACTACCATTCCAACTTCTTCAAGCATCTCGAAAGTTTCCTGAGTAGCGTTGCCTTCGATGATATCATCAAGCAATGCCAGAAGCTGTTTGGTGCCTTCGCGGCAGGGTACGCATTTTCCACAGCTCTCGCTCTGAGTGAAGTTCATAAAGAAACGGGCAATCTGAACCATACACGACTGTTTATTCATCACTACCAATCCGCCCGAACCCACCATAGCACCTTTGGCAAGCAGGTTATCGTAGTCTAAAGGCATATCGAGATCATCTTCGGTAAGACATCCTCCCGATGGGCCACCAATCTGCACGGCTTTAAAACCTTCACCCGTTACATTGCCATCATCGTCGGTTACACCACCACCAATATTGTACACAATTTCGCGGAGGGTGGTTCCAAAGGGCACTTCGATCAGGCCTGTATTGGCTACGTGGCCGGTGAGGGCAAAGGTTTTAGTGCCTTTGGAAGTTTTAGTGCCATACTGGTTGAACCATTCGGGGCCGTTGCGCAGAATGAGTGGCACAGCAGCTAAGGTCTCAACGTTGTTAATGACAGTTGGTTTTCCGAACAATCCCTTTTGAGCCGGGAATGGAGGCTTAGGCATTGGCATACCGCGTTTTCCTTCTATGGAGGCGATGAGAGCTGTCTCTTCACCACACACAAAAGCTCCGGCACCTTCCATAATGTGAATCTCCATAGGAAGACCGGTTCCAAAAACATTATCGCCAAGGATACCGGCCTCATGGGCATCTTCGATGGCTTTGCGCATACGTTTCACTGCCAGTGGGTATTCGAGGCGGACATAGACGTAAGCTTCATCAGCTCCGATGGCTCTTGCAGCAATCATCATACCTTCGAGAACACGGTGCGGATTACCTTCCATAAGGCTACGATCCATGAAAGCACCCGGGTCGCCTTCATCGGCATTACAAATCACATATTTCTTAACACTTTTCTCGATGCGGGTGAGATTCCATTTGCGCCCGGTTGGGAAACCGCCACCGCCGCGACCACGAAGGCCCGAATCGAGGATAGTCTGGCAAATCTGTTCATCGGTAAGCTCCGTAAAAGCCTGATATGCCGCCTGATAGCCATTATGAGCGATATATTCGCGAATATTTTCAGGGTCCACGTGTCCACATTCACCAAGAACCAAACGATTCTGACGTTTGTAGAAAGGAATATCGAGCTGGCCTTTGTTGCGCTCACCATTTCCAGGATTCACATACAACATTTGTTCGATTACTTCATCATTGAGAATTGATTTTTCAACTATTTCCCTGGCATCTTCGGGTTTCACCTTCACATACATCGTTTCGTCGGGTAAGATATTGACCAAAGGCCCTTGGGCGCAGAATCCCTGACAACCGCTTCCGGTAATCTGTATCGGACCGCATTCGTGGTGGTCGAGTTCAAGCTCGGCAAAGAGCTCCAGGCCGGCCTCGGTAATGGCCTTTTCGAGTGCCTCATAAACCAATAACGCACCGTTGGCCACACAGCCTGTTCCGGCACAAATGATGACACGCTTTTTAATATGCGAAGCCGCTTTGTTATAGGCTTCCTTTACTGCTGACAGGTCGGTAATAATCATGGTTTCCATTGTTCCTTCATTTTTTAATTTGATGCTACAGCCTGGGTTTCGTGCTCAACGATCCCGTCAATAATTTCATCGCAACGCTTACTGTTCACCTGGCCATAAACTTTTTCGTTAACGACCATCACCGGTGCCAGACCACAAGCGCCAAGGCAGCTTACGGGCTCGATGGTGAACATCATATCGTCAGTGGTATGCCTTTCTGTTGACAACTTCAACTTCTTGTAAAGTGCATCAAGAAGTTTTGAACTGCCTTTCACGTGGCAGGCAGTGCCATCGCACACTTTTATAATGTATTTTCCCTTTGCCTCAAGTGAGAAATGGGCATAAAATGTGGCCACTCCGTAAACCTCTGCGACCGGCATATCCAATGCGGTGGCAACATAGGTGAGCACCTGCGGCGGCAGATAACGATAGGCGTCCTGAACTTGTTGAAGAATCGGGATAAGCCGGTCTTTGCTGTGGTTGTTCCGTTCGATGATTTCAATCACCTGATGAAACTGTCGTAGATTTTTATTCGGTTCTGTTTTCACGGTATTAAGAATTGGATTTAAACAGTTCAACTATTATTTGATTGTCCTAACTTATTAATAATCACGGCGAGGTTGGAATAAATATGCGTATCCTGCAATATTATGTTTTCTGGAACGGAGATGGCTACCGGCGCAAAATTCCAAATAGCTTTGATGCCCCAAACCACCATTAGATCGGCCACCGACTGTGCAACACCGGCCGGTGTGGTGATAATACCGATATTGATATGTAACCTGGAAGCAAGGTCTCTGAATTTCTCAAGACTGAAAACCGGAACACCGTGAATTTCGGTACCGATTTTTTTCTTGTCAGTATCGAAAGCAGCTACAATCTTAAAACCCGAAGCACGAAATCCGTTGTATTGAATAAGCGCACTGCCAAGGTATCCCGCACCCACTAAGAAAGCCTCGTGCTTGCGATTGTATCCCAGAAAGTTTTCGATGGCATGTAGCAATTCTTCCGTTGAGAATCCAACGCGAGTTCTACCCGAAATACCGGTATAAGACATGTCTTTGACCACTTGTGTGGAATCGAGGCGCAACATTCGGGCAATCATAGTGGATGAAACAAAAGGTTCGCCCTGCTCGTGCATGGCCCTTACTAAATGAAGGTATTGCGGCATTCGTCGGATTGTTGGCTCCGGCACCGCCATGCTTTTCGGCCTCTCAAGCTGCTGAAGCTTTTCCATATCCTCTTCCATTTTTTTGCAAAGATAAAAAGATTCTCCATAAAATAAAGTATTTTTTCTTTATTAAAGTAAATTAAAACCTTTCTAAATAATTTTTTTTTACCGATTAATCCTTTTTAATATTTATATTATCCTGTTTATATGGATTTTATATTCATTTGTTAGTGTTATTATATTCACATTTGTTATTAATATAACAAGTGTTTATACAGATTTTTTTCATTATTTTGAATGATTCTATTTTACGAAACACCATGCCACCAAAGTGGGCTTAAAGTTTTTGTGTCCATCCACCTCTGTTTTCCATTGGTAGGTCTATCTTTGCAATAGAATAATATGCTTTCAATCTCAGGTTTCATGGCATCCAAGCGATTGCTCATTCTATTTTTGGTTTTGTTTCCTGCTGCCCGGCTGATGGCCACGCATCAGCGCGCTGCCGAAATCACCTATAAATGGGTGCATGGCCTCACCTATGAAATTACGGTAACGATGTACACCTATACGCCAAGTCCGGCCGACGACTCACGTATTACCTTACCGATTCTGTGGGGCGACAACAGCAGCAGCGACATTCCACGGATTCAGTTTGACCCTCTGCCCGACAATTACACCCTTAATGTTTATCGGATGGAGCATACTTTTTCAGGTTCGGGAACTTATACCATCTCGGTTGAAGACCCCAACCGCAACTTTGGTGTAGTGAATATCCCAAACTCGGTGAATGTGCCAATGTATGTTGAAAGTCAGCTCGTTATCAATTCTTTTCTTGCACCAAACAACTCGGTTCAGTTGCTCAATTCCCCCATTGATCAGGGATGTGTAAACCGGCTGTTTGTTCATAACGCCTCGGCTTTTGATCTTGATGGCGACAGCCTGAGTTTCAAACTGGTAAACTGCCGCGGTGCTCAAGGGCTCGAAATTCCGGGCTACACCCTGCCGCTGGCATCCACCGACTTCACGATTGATCCTGTTAGCGGCGACCTCGTATGGAACACTCCCGTTTTGCAAGGCGAATACAATGTAGCTTTTCGGGTAGAGGAATGGCGGCAGGGCATCTTCATGGGTGCGGTGGTGCGCGATATGCAAATCCTTATTGGGGCGTGCAACAACAATCCGCCCATTATCAGCCTCGATAACAGCCATTGCGTGATTGCCGGCCAAAGCTTAAATTTTGACGTAACAGCCACTGACCCTGACAACAACAAGGTAACGCTCACAGCCAGCGGCGCACCGCTTGAAGTGCAAGGTGCCGCCACCGTGTCGCCGAATCCCGCCACGGGAACACCAACGGCAACAGCATCTTTCAACTGGAATACCGATTGT
The DNA here is from genome assembly GCA_039811545.1 of Bacteroidales bacterium. Lineage (GTDB taxonomy): Bacteria > Bacteroidota > Bacteroidia > Bacteroidales > F082 > JALNZU01. Next base: position 7,825 of record JBDHYV010000066.1, read on the forward strand.
CGGCATATTCAGAAAGCACCTTATTCACTGCTCTTCAAAGCAAAGGATAATCATCCGGAGGTAAGCCTGACTTCATTTGCTGTTACAAACATCAAGGTTGTCGGGCCGCCGGTCGAAAACTTATTGGCACAAGCCTTGGGAAACGGCATCAACCTGACTTGGAGCTATCCAAACTGCCAAAACATCCTTAGTTTCCGCGTTTACCGAAAAACGGGCACATCATCCTTTGTCCCCGGTGAATGTGAATCCGGAATTCCGGCTTCGAGTGGATTTGAATTTCTTGCACAGACAAACGGGCCTTCGACAATGAGTTTCAGAGACGACAATCAAAACAACGGCCTCAGCCCCGGGATCACCTATTGTTATATTGTGATTGCCCTTTTGAAGGCGAAACTGAAGGCATGGCCTGTCTGCCGGCCTGCGCCAGCCTGCGCCGCGACCTACCTGTGATGACTCATGTGAGTAACGACAGCCTTAACCTTATGACTGGAAAGGTCTTGCTGGCATGGGCTCCCCCATCCGAGTTAGACGAAAACCAACATCCCGGACCATACCGATATGAAGTTTACCGCAATGCGCCCGGGCAAACCACTTTGATTTACACCGGTTTTGGCCTGAACGACACCCTCTGCCGCGATGAAACCTTGAACCTCAACGAGACCCCAACCAACGCCATTTATCAAGTGCGGCTTCTCAACAACGATGGCGAGATTGGGCGAAGTCGCCAAGCCTCATCGGTGAAACTCACTGCTACGCCATCCGACCGTTCAATTGCCCTGCGCTGGGCTGCTGATGTCCCCTGGGCAAATTACACCACACAGGTATTCCGCAAAAATGACACCCAGTTCACCCTTATTGGCAACAGTACGACCAATAGTTTTACCGATTTTCACCTGATCAACGGACAACAATATACCTATTATATTATGACAATCGGGAAGTTTGATGGGGATGGTTTTGTTCAGCCTATTCACAACTTCTCGCCCATTGTTAGCGCTATTCCTGTTGACAATGTTCCCCCGTGCCCACCTTCAGTCAGCGTTGAGACCAATTGTACCGACATCAGCAACATCCTTCACATAGTTCATCCTGCCGATTCATGTTTCAGCGATGCAAGCACATTGATGATCTACTTCAGCCCCGGAAGCCGAACCAATTTTAGTCTGCTGACCGGCATTCCGGCTACAGAAACCCACTACCTGCATCAAGGGCTCGAGAATGTTTTGGGCTGCTATTATGTCAAAGCAGCAGATGCGGCAGGCAATATTTCCGAAGCCTCGGAAACCATTTGCATTGACTGGGATACCTGTCCGGCATACGAGTTACCCAATGTGTTTACGCCCAACGGCGATCACATCAACGACACATTTATTCCTTTCGGATACCCATCATCAAACCCAAAATCCAATATAGATCATGTTGATTTTCATGTCATTAACCGTTGGGGGAATATCGTTTTCAAAACCAATGACCCACTCATTAACTGGGATGGAAAAGATATACGAAGTGGTATTGACTGCGCCGAAGGCACCTATTTTTATGTCTGCAAAGTTATCATCCCCTCTCTTGACGGCCTGCGCGAACAACGACTTCAGGGCAGCATCACGATTATCCGTTAGTTTTTTAAGGACTCTGCTTCTTCATTAACGCCCTGAAGAAGCAGTATTGAGGTGCTGAGTGAACTGAATGATTTCACCTCGAAAAGATTTTCCTATTTTTGTCATAGAGTTCAATATAAACACCATGCACGAGTTATCCATTGCGATTCAAATAGCCGAAATCATTGAAAGCGAGGCTATTCAGGCACAAGCCGAGAAAGTAACGAAAGTTGAACTCGAAATCGGGAGTTTGTCGGGAATTGAGCCTACTGCATTGGAATTGGCTGTGCCGGAAGCTTTTAGAGGAACAATGATGGAGGAAGCGGAATTGGTTTATCACTATATTGCAGCATTGGCAGTTTGTCAGGACTGCTGCCAAGAGTTTGATCCGACATGGCATTTCAGCGTTTGCCCCCATTGCAACAGTGGCGAGACCTATTTTTTGCGAGGCAAAGAATTCAATATCAAATCGTTCGATATCATTAAATCTTAATTCTTTTATTATGTGCGGAACTTGCGGTTGCGATGAAGACGACCACATCACTTATCGAAAACCTTCTGACAATGGGCAAAATACCGGCCGTGCCCCATTGGCTCTTTACCCTACACATTCTACTGATACACAACATCTTACGCTTAATCATTCCCATGATTCATCTCACGACCATCATCATCCACACGAGCACAAATCCATCACTTTGCAACGCAACATCCTATCGAAGAATGATTTGGATGCGAACCGTAATCGTGGCTATTTCGATGCCTTAAACGTAACAAGTTTCAACTTAGTGAGTTCGCCCGGCTCAGGCAAAACGAGTATTTTAGAACGTACCATTCGCGAAAAAGGGGATGAACTCAACTGTTTCGTCATTGAAGGCGACCAGCAGACCCTTAACGATGCCCGCCGCATCGAAAATGCCGGCGCACCAGTAATTCAAGTGAATACGGGCAATGGCTGTCATTTGGATGCCGTGATGGTGGGTAAGGCAGCAAAGCAATTAGGGTTACCTCAATACAGCACGCTTTTCATCGAAAATGTCGGCAATTTAGTATGTCCGGCCCTTTTCGACCTTGGCGAAAAATACCGAATTATAATTGTCAGTGTAACCGAAGGTGAAGACAAACCCGCCAAATATCCCAATATGTTCGAGACTTCACAACTATGCCTCATCAACAAGGCCGACCTCCTTCCCTATTTGGATTTTGATTTGGATCTTTTTCTGGCTACTGCCCGTAAAGTCAACCCACGTTTACAGTTTATCAGAATGAGTGCTAAAACCGGCGAAGGATTTGACGAATGGTATTCGTGGCTCAACGAACAGCGAAAAACGGATGTAGTCTAAGCTTCCTCGCCAATCGTCTGTCAGGAATCTCCCGTAACTGAGGTTTCCCAGGCCTAAAATGGTCATTTTTTCTGATCTTTCCTAACAATGTGAAAAAAATAACAAAAATACTTGCATTTGTCGGCAATGAGAGAGTAATTTTGCCTTTTGAGAATTGTTCCCCAAACCAAAACAAATGCAGGAATTAAAAAATTTACCCCACAAGACCATTGAGCGCCTGAGTCAATACCGAAGGGCATTGCTGATCTGCCTCGACAAAGGTCAGACCCACATTTATTCGCACGAGATTGCACGTATCCAGCACATTACGGCTGTTCAAGTGCGGCGCGACCTGATGCTTATTGGCTATACCGGCACCCTTCGCAAAGGATACAATGTGAAAGAGCTCATTGACCTCATTGGCGAAATCATTGATTCTCAAGAAGGTATCAATGTAGCCATCATCGGCATGGGGAACCTTGGAAGAGCACTGATCAATTATTTTGCGGGCAAACGCTCCCATCTGAAAATCGTTGCCAGCTTCGACATCAACCCGGATAAGATCGGCAACACCATGTCGGGC